>CAJJVE010000046.1:0-10790 GCA_905196265.1 uncultured Collinsella sp.
AACTTCAAGGGCGCGACCAGAAGGTCAGCGCCCTTTCGTTTCACGTCACCTTGTCACAAATGCGACCCGCTCGCTGGCGTTGCCAAAACATCGGCGTTACCTTGGTCCAGATGTAGTCATTGGGGACGTTCTTAAACGACTAGTCATTCAAGAACGTCCCCAATGACTACTCAATGGCTATTGCGCGCATGGCTCGCATGACAGCCGTCTCTTTTATGTTTCCTTTAGCCGTCGCTGTCTAGGATGGGGGTTAGTCGATAGGAAGGGAGCACCGGGATGGACGATGCGAGCGAGCGCGCGATTGAAGAGGACATGCTCGATCAGTTCAACTACTTTGATGATGAGGACGAGGAGCTGATCGACCGTCGCGAGCCAGCGCCGCTTGATTCCTTTGATCTGGTCGATGAAGAGGCTGATGAGGTTGAGGACGAATCAACGGAGCCCCCACAGTCTTCGCGCCTTAACTCGCTGCTTTCGAGAGCCCCCATGCACCACGGCGTTCGTGCCGGCGCGCTCCATATGAAAACTGACTGGCACCAGATCGTGACGGCAGGCGATGAACTTGCCGTCGATGCGCCGCTCACCGATAAATCATCCATCGTCTGCCGCACCGGTATGCTTATGCTCGCGAGCGGAACGGGTGCCTGGCGCGTGCGCGATACCATGAATCGTGTTGCTGACGTGCTCGGCGTCACCATCCACGTCGACCTGAGTCTCCTATCGTTTGAGTGCACCTGCATCGAAGATGGCCACTGCTTTAACGAGGTCGTCAGCTTGCCCACAACGGGCGTCAATACCCATCGCATTTGGATGATGGAGAGTTTCCTCAAGGAAATTGAGACCTATGGTCGTCGCTTCACGGTGCACGAGTATCACGAGATGCTCAAGACCGTTGAGAGTTCAAAACCTGATTACGCGCCTTGGCAACAGGGCCTTGCGGCGGCCTGTGCTTGTGGCGCCTTCGTCTTTTTGCTCGGCGGCGGCCCTATCGAGATGGCATGCGCGTTCGTGGGCGCGGGTGTCGGCAACTTTGCCCGCTCCCATATTCTCAAGCAAGGCCTTGGTCAGTTCAGCGCGCTGACGACCGGCGTTGCGCTCGCTTGCGTTTCGTATCTGCTGGCATTGCTCGGCCTTGGCCAGGTCATACCGGGGGCAATGTCGCACCAAGAAGGCTATATCGGCGCCATGCTCTTTGTGATTCCCGGCTTTCCGCTCATTACGGCAGGCCTCGACATCGCTAAGCTCGACATGCGAAGCGGTATCGAACGTCTGTCATATGCCGTATCGATTATTGTGATGGCGACGCTCGTAGGTTGGATGGTTGCCGAGTGTGTTGGCCTGGCGCCGGACGACTTTGCGCCGCTCGGCCTTTCGCCGCTTGCTCTTACGCTCCTGCGCGTGGTGATGAGCTTCGTTGGCGTATTCGGCTTCTCGGTGATGTTCAACAGCCCGGTAAAGATGGCCGCGGCAGCTGGGTTGATCGGCGCCGTGTCCAATACCCTGCGTCTGACTCTTGTCGATGCGCCGACGATGATTCCCTTCCTGGGCCTCAGCGCGGGAATGCCTCCCGAGGCAGCAGCGTTTATCGGCGCGCTGGTATCGGGTCTGCTGGCAAGCTTGGCCGAAGTCAAGCTCACCTACCCGCGCATCGCTCTCACGGTGCCTTCGATTGTCATTATGGTGCCCGGTCTGTATCTCTATCGCTCTATGTATTACATGTGCACCTTCGACACAGTCAATATGCTCGGCTGGTTTGTGCGCGCAGTGCTCATCGTGGCGTTTCTGCCCGTTGGGCTGGGTGTGGCGCGTACGCTCACCGACCCTCGCTGGCGCCACACCAGCTAATTGGTGCAAGGGGGACAGGTTACTTTGCACCAAATGAGTTGCGGTGAAATAGGGACTGAATTGCTGCTTAAAGGGTCAAAACAGTCCGTATTCCACCGCAACTTATGGGGTCGGGGGATTATCGGTGCCCTGCATCTTCATAAACTCAACGCTTACGAAGCGCATGCGTTTCGTGCTAGGCTGGTTCCACCACATAAGTAGTCGCAGACGCACGTACCACGGGCGGGCGAGATGAAGTCCCAACAGCTCCATCTTGCCCGCCCGTTTTTGTTGGCGGCGCCGCGACGCAACACAGAGAGGAATCTGCCCTTCATGCCTATCAACAAACGAGAGAGCCTGCTGTTCACCTTTATCATGTGCTTTTGCATGGTGCTCTGGATGAGCATCTACAACGTTGCCCTGCAGCATGGGGCCATCAACGGCGAGGTCGTTGCCGCTGCGTGGCTCGGCTTCCCCGTTGCCTACATTTTTGCCATGTGCTGCGACCGGTTCGTCGCCAGCCCGCTCGCCAAGGGTTTCGCCTTTAAGTACTTGGTCACGCCGGGCAAGAGCTCGCCACTTGCCATGACGCTCGCCGTCAGCTCCTGCATGGTCGTTCCCATGGTCATCATCATGTCGCTGTACGGTGCCTGCGAGGGTCTGACGCACATGCCCGGCGGCATCCTTGCGAACCTGTATTCCGTGCCCGCGATCTGGATGATCAACATCCCGCAAAATTTTGTGATGGCGCTGCCGTGGAACCTTTTGGTAGCCGGTCCGATTTCCCACTTCGTCTTCCGTCGCGCCTTCCCTGTGGGGACGGTTTTCGAGGAGGAGCATGCCGAGCTCTTGGAGCAGGCTATGGCTCCTGAGTGCGAGTAGCTCGCTTAGGGATCTGCTGAGCGCGGGCGACTTGCTTGGTTGGAGCCCTAAGCGTGGATAGCTCTCTCGGCGACATCGCGGGCGTGAGCGGTGCGCATGACCGGAGGGCCCGTGCTGCTCCGTTGCCCGACGTGCTAGCGCGCAGAACAATCTGTTGGTGCATTCGGCGGCTGCTGAAGCGTTTCGGCAGCCGCTTTTTATACGGAGTTTAAATACAACAGTCTGTTGTATTACGTAGAGTGGTATATCTCTAGCAGGAAAAATGCGAGAGACGGAGCATTATGGCGTTGCTAGTAGGACTGGACGTAGGGTCGACGACGACCAAAGTTTACGCGATGCACGAGGATATGACCGAGGCGTGGTGGGGATATCGCCGCCACGGGGCGTGTCAGACAGCGAGCGTGCGCGCCATGCTCGGCGAGCTCGCCGAGCGCTTTCCCCATGAGTCGCTGCGCGTTGCGGTGACCGGCTCGGGTGCGCGCGATATCGCGACCGCGCTGGGCGCCTCGTACGTTCAGGAGGTGGTCGCCAACGCGCTCGCGATCAGCAGGTTCTATCCGCAGACGCGCTGCGCCATCGAGCTGGGCGGCCAAGACGCCAAGATGATCTTCTTCCGCACCAACGATAAGGGAGACATCGAGGTTGCCGACATGCGCATGAACGGCTCGTGCGCAGGCGGTACCGGTGCATTTATCGACGAGATGGCAAAGCTCATGGGGGTCGGCACCGAATCGGGCGAGTTCGAGCAGCTCGCAAGCCGGGGAACGACCGTCCACGAGGTCTCGGGCCGCTGCGGCGTGTACGCAAAGACCGATATCCAGCCGCTGCTCAACGAGGGCATTCCTACCACCGACCTGGCGCTTTCGGCGCTTCACGCGGTCGCCCGCCAAACGATCGGCGGTCTGGCCCAGGGTATCGACATCGAGCCGCCGGTAATCTTCGAGGGCGGTACGCTCGCCTACAACCCCACGCTGGTCCGCGTGTTCCGGGAGCAACTGAATCTATCGGACGATCAGGTTATCGTCCCGCGCGATCCGCAGATCATGGTCGCGCGCGGTGCCGCCCTGTCGCTGACCGACATGTTCGCATCGTCCCAACCGATCGACCTTCCCGACGCTTTTGTCCGGCTGGATAAGCTCGAGACGGTCGCGCCCGCAAGCGGGGAGGGACGTCTTGCCCAGCCCTTTTTTGCCACACCTGCCGAGCAGGCGGATTTTATGGCACGCCATGGCAAAGAGACGCCGGCAAAGGGTCCGGATGCGTATGCGCCCGGAGAGACGGTGCGTGTGGCGCTCGGTATCGATTCGGGGAGCACGACGACCAAGTTCGCCCTGGTCGATGAGGCGGGTGAGCTTGTCGATTCGTTCTACGCGTCTAATAACGGCAGACCGCTCGACGTCGCCCAACAGGGTCTTGTCAGCTTGAAGAACCGCTGGGAGACAGCGGGAGTCACGCTTGCGATCGATGCCGTGGGCACCACGGGATACGGCGAGGAGCTTTTCGCGCGCGCGTTCCACGCCGACTACCATACGGTCGAGACGGTCGCGCACGCCCGCGCCGCGTGCGCATGCGTTCCCGATGCGACCTTCGTGCTCGACATCGGCGGACAGGATATGAAGGCCATCTGGCTCAACCACGGCGTGCTGACCGATATCGTCGTCAACGAGGCGTGCTCTGCGGGCTGCGGCTCGTTCCTCGAGGGTTTTGCCAAAAACCTCGGAATAGCCGTTGAGGATATCGCGACCGAGGCATTTTCGTCCAAAGACCCCGCCGTTCTCGGCAGCCGCTGCACGGTGTTCATGAACAGCAGCGTCGTTTCCGAGCAGCGGCGCGGTAAGGGTCCGGGCGACATCATGGCCGGTCTCTGCCGTTCGATTATCGAGAACGTGTTCACCAAGGTCATTCGCGTTTCAAATCTCAACCGTCTGGGCGACAAAGTCGTCGTCCAGGGCGGCACGTTCCGAAACGACGCGGTGCTGCGCGCATTCGAGCAGTATCTGGGCAAACCCGTCACGCGTGCGCCCCACCCGGGGCTGATGGGCGCTATCGGTATCGCCCTGCTCGCGCGCGAGGAATGCCGCAAGGGCGACGCCGGCACGTCGTTTATCGGGCTCGATGCCGTGGAGCGCTTCGAGCATCGCGAGTTCGGCGGCGTTACCTGCCGTCGGTGCAACAACCGCTGCCAGCGCGCGGTCGTGGCATTTGGCGACGGCTCGCTTTACGTCACGGGCAATCGCTGCCCGCGCGGCGGCGCCATCTCATGGGATGAGCTCGTGCGCGAGGTTCCCGCGGCGGAGGAGCTGCGTCCGCAGGGTGCTTGCGAGGCACAGGCACCCGGCACGGGGCGCGACCGGACCGCGGCTGCCCCCAATCTCTTTGTCGACCGCGAGAAGCTGCTGTTCGAGTCGTGCCCCACGGTTCCCGTCTGCGGGGGGCGCGATGTCACGATCGGCATTCCCCGTGTGCTCGAGTTCTGGGACACCATGCCGTTCTGGTTGACGTTCTTCAGCACGCTCGGCTTTAAGGCGCGCGTCTCGGGACGCAGCACCAAGGCGATGTACGAGCGCGGTCTGGCGCACGTCACATCCGACACCGTGTGCTTCCCGGCCAAGCTCGTCCACGGGCACATCCGCAATCTCGTCGACGCCGGTGTCGACCGCATCTTCATGCCCATCATCACGACGGTGCCCACCGAAAACACCGCCTCTACCAGCGAGTGGATGTGCGCCGTCGTAAAGGGATACCCCTACGTGATGCGCAATTCCGATAACCCGGAGGAGCGTTTCGGCGTTCCGTTCGATACGCCGCTGTTCCACTGGTACGACGAGGGCGACCGAAACCGCCAGCTCAAGGCGTGGTGCAAGGAGACCTTCGATATCGATGCCGACCTGGTTGCCAAGGCGACCGAGCAGGCGGACCGCGCGCAGCAGACGTTTGAGAACCAGCTGCAGCTGCGCGGCAGGCAGGTGCTCGAGAACGTGCGCGAGGACGGCGGCTGCGCGGTGGTGATCGCTTCGCGCCCGTACCACAACGACCCGCTGGTCAACCACGGGCTGCCCAAGCTCTTCTCTGAGCGCGGCATCCCCGTGCTGACGCCCGATGCGGTGCCGGGGGTCTGCAACGTCGATCTTTCCAACAGCCGCATCGACATCGTGAACAACTACCATGCGCGCATGCTGTCGTGCGCGGTCATCGTCGCATCGACGCCCGAGCTCGAGCTCGTGCAGATGGGCAGCTTCGGCTGCGGCCACGATGCGTATCTCACCGACGAGATCGCGCGCATGATGGGCGAGATGGGCTCCAAGGTTCCGATGATGATCAAGCTCGATGAGAGCGACGTCGCCGGTCCCATGGGCATTCGCGTGCGTTCGTTTATCGAGTCGGTCAACCGTCGTCGCGCGGAGGAGCGTGCCGAGGGCGCCCGAGTGCACGCGGTCCATCCGCTCGACGACCCGTATAAGGTCAAGTACACCAAGCGCGACCGGCACGACAAGATCGCGCTGGTCCCCAACACCTCCCATGCGTTCTGCAGGCTCATGACCGCGGCGATGCGCAATCAGGGCGTGCGCGCCGAGGCTCTTGATATCGGGCGCGAGGATGCCATCCGCCTGGGCAAACGCTATGTGCACAACGACATCTGCTTCCCCGCGCAAATCGTGATCGGCGAGGCGCTCGCGGCACTCGAGAGCGGTAAGTACGACCCGCACGACGTCGCCGTGGTGACTGGCAAGTATATCGGCGACTGCCGCCTGACGCACTACATGCCCCTGCTGCGCCGCGCGCTCGACGACGCGGGATACGACTATGTCCCGATGCTCACCAACGACGACGTCGATGCCCACAATGCGCATCCGGGCTTCAAGCTCGGCCTTGGCCCGAGCATCCAGATCGCCTACGGTCTTCCCATGATCGATGCCCTCGAGGCCATGCTTAGGCGCATCCGTCCCTACGAGCTCGAGAAGGGCGCGGCGGACGCTGCGTTCGACCGCGCGCTCGATGAGGTTATCGAGGGCATGGAGCGCTCCGGGCTGAGAGGCCAGGCGACGGGCTTCAAACGCGCGCTTGCGATCATGGACGCCGTTCCGTACGACCGCTCGAACCCGCATCCGACCGTTCTCATCGTGGGCGAGTACCTGCTCAATTTCCATCTCGGCGCCAACCACGAAATCGAGCGCTACCTCGAGGACAACGGGCTCGAGGTCATCGAGGCGCGCATGACCGACGTGATCCGCAAGACCTATTTCTACAAGCATGCGCAGTCGCGCGAGTTCCACGTCGACCTGTCGCTGCCCGAAAAGGCCTGGTACGCCACGGCGGACAACCTGTTCGAGCTCGCGCACGACCGTTGCGACCGCCTGGGCGCGGCGAGCCCGCTCTACGAGCCGCCGACGCGCATGCCCGAGCTCGTGCGCGCGAGCGATAAGATCCTGCACCATACGTTCGATGCGGGCGAGGGCGTGCTGATTCCGGCGGAGATCCTCGAGCACGCCAAGCGCGGCTGCCGCAACTTCGTGATCCTGCAGCCGTTCGGGTGTCTGCCCAACCATGTCGTGGGGCGCGGGCTCATCCATGCGCTCAAGGAGCAGTATCCCACGGCGCAGTTCCTGCCGCTCGACTACGATCCCGACGTGAGCTTCGCCAACGTGGAGAACCGTCTTCAGATGCTCATCATGAACGCCAAGGCGCAGGGGTGCGGTGAGGCACATGGCGAGACCGCGTAAGGACGCCGATGCGCCCGATGCGCGCACCCGTATCATCGAGGCGTTTTGGGAGCTCATCGAGAACAACAGCATCTTCGAGCTGTCGGTTGGCGAGGTGACCCGCGCCGCCCAGTGCAATCGCGGAACGTTTTACTACTATTTTCACGATTTCGATGAACTCGTCGCCATCGCCATAGCCCAGCTGCTGCAGGATAACGAGCTCATCACCGATGCCCTCTGGCATTTTTCGAGCGAGGGCGACCTTTCGGCGTTCGACCGGCGCGACGTCCGCTGCCTGCTGCGGCGCATCGTCATCACCATGAGGGCGGGTGCCGCCGAGCAGGTCGTGCAGGGCATCCATACGATCATCATCGACCGCGTGAGAGAGATCGTCCACCCCGACGGAGAAGAGCTCAAGGCAGATTCGAGCTTTGCGGTGGGCTTTCTGGTCTCGGGCATCATGGGCTTTGTGATGGCGGTCGGCTTTGCCCGGGAGGGCGGCGAGGAGATAGACCTCGAGCAGCTGGGGGACAGCGCGTGCGCGTACCTGAGGGCGGTCGCCATGCAGACGGTGGAAACGGTCGCGCAAGTCGAGGGCGTCGATACATCCGAGCTGCTCGAACGCGTCTCCAAGGAGGCCGATGCCTATCGCGCATCGCGTGCGACGAGTCCCGACGTGGTGAAAGACGCCTAGGGTTTCTCTTGCGGGGCGCCTGTCGCGCATCGCGCGGTGAGTCCCGCGATGCGGTCATAACCTGCATTCATGTGAGCCGGGTTTATAGATATTCCTCCAGCTGTTAACATAGACAACCTGTGGGTAAAGAGACAAAAGCGCCGCCGACGGGCGGGCGTTTTGATTTCGATGAACTCATGTAAGGAAACGAGCATGTTAGATAGATTTACCGATCGAGCGCGCAAGGTCATGTCGATGGCCAAACAGGAGGCGCTCGATCTGCACTCAAATAAGGTGGGCACCGAGCACCTGCTGCTCGCACTCGCCAAGGAGGACGAGGGCATCGCTGCCGAGGCGCTGCGCTCGCTTGATATCTCCTACGACGACATCATGGACACCCTCAAGGAGGTCCAGACCACGGTTCCCGAGCCCAGCGAGGAGACCGAGGCTGCCAAGCTTGCCTTTACGCCGCTCGTCATTAGCGTGATGGAGCGTTCATTCCGCGTGGCGCGCGAGAACAACCAGACCTACGTGTCGACCGAGCACTTGCTGATTGGCATCGTCGAAGAGGGCAACGGCATGGCCATGGATATCCTCATGCGTCTGGGTGTGTCGTCCGCCTCCATCAAAAAGGCTATCGAGAAACTCACTGCCAAGGACCAGGATAAGAAGCGTCCGCTCGCTGGTGCCGGTGCTGGTCGTCCCGGTGCGGGTCTGCCGTTCTTTAGCGGCTCGGATGCCTCTCAGCAAAAGGGGAGCGGCACCGACACGCTCAAGCAGTTCGCCACCAACCTCACGCAAAAGGCGCGCGACGGCGAGCTCGATCCCGTGATTGGCCGCGAAAAGGAAGTCCAGCGCATGATGGAGATCCTTTCGCGCCGCACCAAGAACAACCCGCTTGTCCTGGGCGATCCCGGCGTGGGCAAGACGGCCATCGTCGAGGGACTGGCGCAGCAGATTGCTGCCGGCAACGTGCCCGAGAATCTTATGGACCAGAATATCTGGACGCTCGATCTGCCGGGTCTTGTCGCGGGTGCCAAGTATCGCGGTGAGTTTGAGGAGCGCCTTAAGAACGTGATCCAGGAGGCGACCGATGCCGACGACGTCATCTTGTTTATCGACGAGATGCACACCATCATCGGCGCCGGTTCTGCCGAGGGTTCTATCGATGCGAGCTCCATGCTCAAGCCGGTGCTCGCGCGCGGTGCTTTCCAGATCATCGGTGCCACCACGGCCGAGGAATTCCGCAAGTACCTCACCAAGGACCCGGCTTTCGAGCGTCGCTTCCAGACCATCGATGTCGAGGAGCCGAGCGTCGAGGACACGGTCAAGATCCTGACCGCGCTCAAGCCGCGCTACGAGGAGCATCACCATGTGCGCTATACGCAGGGTGCTATCGAGGCTGCCGCGAACCTTTCCAACCGCTACATCCAGGATCGCTTCCTGCCCGATAAGGCCATCGACCTCATCGACGAGGCCGGCGCCCGCGCCCGCATCGCCGCCAACCGCGCGCCCGAGCCGGTGCGCGAGGCCGAGCATCGCGTGGAGGAGCTTAAGGCCGCCGCGCAGGAGGCCACCGAGAGCGACGACATGAACAAGGCCGCCGAGATTACCGAGCAGCAGAAGGCCGCCGAGATTGAGCTCGCCGAGGCCAAGGCTGCCTGGACCGCCGAGCTCGACGCCAGCCCGCTCACCATCGATGTGAGTCAGATCGCCGATATCGTGTCCGTGACTTCGGGCGTGCCGGTGTCCTCGCTTACCGAGAGCGAGAGCCGTCGCCTGCTGCAGGCCGAAAGCGTGCTCAAGACGCGCATCATCGGTCAGGATGAGGCTGTCGAGGCAGTTGCCAAGGCCGTGCGCCGCAGCCGCTCGCCGCTCAAGGATCCGCGTCGCCCCGGCGGCAGCTTTATCTTCCTGGGTCCCACCGGTACGGGCAAGACCGAGCTCGCCAAGACGCTCGCCGAGTACCTCTTTGGCAGCAAGGATGCGCTCATCAGCTTCGACATGTCCGAGTTCGGTAGCGAGTTCGAGGTCTCCAAGCTCATCGGTAGCCCTCCGGGTTACGTCGGTCACGACGAGGGCGGCCAGCTCACCAAGGCCGTTCGTCGCCACCCGTACTCGGTCGTGCTGTTCGACGAGATCGAGAAGGCGCACCCCGATATCTTCAACATCTTGCTGCAGGTGCTGGAGGAGGGCCGCCTGACCGATAGCCAGGGCAAGACGGTCGACTTCCGCAACACCGTGATCATCATGACGTCCAACGTGGGCGCCCGCGAGATTGCGCAGGATGCGAGCGTTGGCTTTGGCACCACCGGCGAGCAGGGTCTCACGTCGAGTGAGATCCGTGGTCGCGCGATGGGCGAGCTCAAGCGCCTGTTCCGCCCCGAGCTGCTCAACCGTATCGACGACATCGTGGTGTTCCAGAAGCTCTCGGGCAAGAATCTCACCAAGATCGCTCACCTGCTGGTGGACGACCTGCGTCAGCGTTTGATTGCCAACGGCATGAACATCAAGCTCACCGACGCGGCCTATGACAAGATCGTGGCCGAGGGCACCGACCTCACCAACGGTGCGCGTCCGCTGCGCCGTGCTATTCAAAAGCTCATCGAGGACCCGCTGTCCGAGGAGCTTCTGGCCGGTGAGTGGGGCGAGGGCGATACCGTCCTGTGCGACGTGGCCGATGGCAAGTTTGTCTTTGGCCACGGCACGGG
>CAJJVE010000047.1:0-10645 GCA_905196265.1 uncultured Collinsella sp.
CCCCGCAGCCCCGCCCCACACGATGAAGCATGCGTAGAAAATCGCCCGCCGTGCCATTAAGGTGCGGCGGGCGCTTGTATACCAAGGCAACCTGCCTATAATGATGCAAGTCAAAAACGCCGAGCGCATCGCACGCACTTGCATCAGGCATCCGAGAGGAGAAAACATACCCATGAAGGCACTCTACAATGACGGTTCGGTGGCCGAGCTCCCGCAGGACGAGGTCACGCACGTCATCCGCCACTCCGCCGCGCACATCATGGCGCAGGCCATCAAGCGCCTGTACCCCGAGGCCGACTTTGCCTACGGCCCCGCGACCGACAGCGGCTTCTACTACGACGTTGACCTGCCCGAGGGCGTCAAGATCAGCGAGGACGACTTCCCCGCGATCGAGGCCGAGATGAAGAAGATCGTCAAGGAGAACCTCAAGTTCACCGTGTACGAGAAGCCCCGCGCCGAGGCGATCGCTCTTATGGAGGAGCGCGGCGAGAAGTACAAGGTCGAGCACATCGGCGACCTGGACGACGACGCCCGCATCACCTTCTACCAGCAGGGCGACTATATCGACATGTGCGTCGGCCCCCACATCTGCTACACCAAGGCGCTGAAGGCCTTTAAGCTCACCGGCGTCTCGGGCGCCTACTGGAAGGGCGACAAGAACAACAAGATGCTCACCCGCATCAACGGCGTCGCCTTTGCCACCAAGGAAGAGCTCGACGAGCACATGCACATGCTCGAGGAGGCCAAGAAGCGCGACCACCGCAAGATCGGCCGCGAGATGGACCTCTTTATGATGCGCGACGAGGCCCCCGGCTTCCCGTTCTTCCTGCCCAACGGCATGATCCTTAAGAACACGCTGCTGGACTACTGGCGCGAGATTCACCACAAGGCCGGCTACGTGGAGATTTCCACGCCGCTCATCATGAACAAGCAGCTGTGGAAGACCTCGGGCCACTGGGACCACTACAAGGACAACATGTACTCCACCGTCATCGACGACGAAGAGTACTGCATTAAGCCCATGAACTGCCCGGGCGGCGTGCTGGTGTACGCCTCCAAGCCGCACTCCTATCGCGAGCTGCCCATCCGCGCCGGCGAGATTGGCCTGGTGCACCGCCACGAGCTGCGCGGCGCCCTGCACGGCCTGTTCCGCGTGCGCTGCTTTAACCAGGACGACGCCCACCTGTTTGTGCGTCCCGACCAGCTGACCGACGAGATCGTGGGCGTGGTCAACCTCATCGACTCCGTGTATCAGAAGTTTGGCTTCAAGTACCACGTTGAGCTTTCCACCCGTCCCGAGGACTCCTTCCACCTGGAGGACTCGCTCGGCCGTACCTGGCAGTGCGGTACCGTGCAGCTCGACTTCCAGATGCCGCTCAACTTTGACCTGGAGTACGTGGACGCCGACGGCACCAAGAAGCGCCCCATCATGCTGCATCGCGTGTGCTTTGGCTCCATTGAGCGCTTCATCGGTATTCTGATTGAGCACTTTGCGGGCAAGTTCCCCACCTGGCTGGCTCCCGTGCAGGTCAAGGCACTTCCGGTTTCGGAGAAGAGCCGCGACTACGCCCACGAGGTGTGCGCCAAGCTGGAGGAGGCCGGCATTCGCGTGGTCTGCGACGACCGCGATGAGAAGATCGGCTACAAGATCCGCGAGGCCCGCAGCATCGACCGCGTGCCCTACATGCTCATTCTGGGCGAGAAGGAGGTCGAGGCCGGCAACATCTCCGTTCGCGATCGTTCCAACGAGACCGTTCAGATGAGCGTTGACGAGTTTGTTGTCAAGGTGACCGAGGAGATCAAGACTCGCGCCTAAGGCGAGCGCATAGGTTTATAGGCCGCACGTATACGCGGCTGTCCCATGCACGGGGCAGCCGCGTTTTTTATGCCGAGTATGGGGCGGGGGAGCATAGGCCGTAGTTGTTCCGCGCCCACAAGATGCCGACAGGCTCCGTAACCGTTTGGCAAAGCACAAATGGCCCCATAAAAATGAAATATTGCCCTATAACACGAAAAGCCGCTGGTTAGAGCGGCTTTTTTGTTGTGCAAAAAGGTACAGGTTTTTGTCGAGGGGTATGGAGATGCACCCATTCGCGGCGCATTTTGTGCAATCTGGGAAAACGCGAGCAGTTTGCTCGTATAATGAACTCCATCGAAAGATACAAAAACCTGTACTTTTGCGACTGCGCCTAGCTACGAGCGAGAAGCCTGTTCTTAACGCCCCTGTATCCGCGTGTGTCGTGGAGGCAAGAAAAGGGGGCGAGAGATGGAACAGACGATGCGACGCCAAGAGCAGCTGCCCGGCGCCTTTAGTGGCGCTGCTACCAACAGCCAGCATGGCCGCGTCCGCTGGTATCTGGTCCACACCCCCAACGGTAAAGAGCGCGAGACCTGCGAAAAGATCCGCCGCATTATCCCGCACGAGCTGATGCAGGACGCTTTTGTGATGCAAAAGGAGTTCTGGTTTAAGCGGGACGGCGCCTGGTCGCTCCAAACCAAACCCATGTACAAGGAATACTTCTTCGTCGCCACGCGCGATGCCGCCCTGCTCGACAAGGCCTTGGCCCAGTTGAGCTTTGGCTGCCGTATTGCCGGTAGCAAGGAGCGGGCCTATGCGCCCATGCCGGACGATGCGCAGGACTGGTACCGCAGCGTGCTCGACGACGACGGCGTGGTGCGCAACAGCGTGGCCCGCATAGAAAACGGCGTGCTGCATATAGAGCAAGGGCCCTTGGTGGGGCAAGAGGCCCGTGTAAAGAAGATCGATCGTCATAAGCGCTGGTGCCTGGTAGATGTGGGCGATGGCGACTCCGCATTTAGGGAGCTGCTTCCGTTGGACGTCCCCAGTAAGACGTAAGGGGACGTCGCATTGGCAATTCATTCGCAATTTGAATTCATTGATTGGGGGATCCCTGGGGAACAGGGACGTGGATTTGAACTTGACTAGTAAAGAAGTGACAGGGCAAAACGCGCCGGTGGGGGCTGCGCTAGCTGTTCAGAAGGTGCAACCGAGCGGTACGTTGGCCTACCGTTTTTTAAAGAGGCTGTTTGATTTTGTTTTCAGCCTTTGCGTGAGCGTGGTGCTGGTAATTCCTGTGGCCATAGTTTGTGCGTTCATTTGCCTTGAATCTCCTGGAAACCCGCTGTACGCACAGGAACGCGTCGGCAAGGGCGGTAAGACTATCAAGATCCGTAAGCTTCGCAGCATGGTCGCCGACGCTGGCAATGTACAGAAGTATCTAAGCTCTGAGCAGCTACATCAGTGGGAAGTCGAACGCAAGGTCGACGATGATCCTCGCATTACGAAAGTCGGCCAGTTCATTCGCAAGTGCTCTATCGACGAAGTTCCGCAGTTCCTGAACGTGCTGAACGGCGATCTTTCCGTCATCGGACCGCGCCCCATTACAAGAGACGAACTTGAGCAGCACTTTTCGGACGAGGAAAAGGCTGAGTTGCTTTCTGTCCAGCCCGGCATCACGGGTTTATGGCAGGCAACCGACCGCAATGCTGCGACGTTCGAGAGCGGTCTGCGTCAGAAAATTGAACTTCATTACGTGCACAACCGCTGCTTTCGCATGGATTGGAAGTGCTTTACTGGCACCTTTGGCGCCATGTTCGGCAAGAAGAGGACGGGGCGTTAGATGGCTAATCCAATTCGTGTCGCACAGATAGTCGGAAAAATGAATGGCGGCGGCGTTGAGGCCGTCGTTATGAATTACTACCGTCATATCGATCGCAGTAAAGTGCAGTTCGATTTCCTTGTCGATTCCGATTCGACTCTTGTGCCCCGCGAGGAGATTGAATCGCTCGGTGGCCGAGTCTTCGAGATTCCGCCCTATCAGCATGTAATTGAATACCAGCGAGAGCTCCACCGTCTTTTTAAACAAGAGGGCTGGAAGATCGTGCACAGCCACATCAACGCGCTTTCGGTCTTTCCGCTTCGCGCTGCGAAGAAGGCGGGCGTTCCTGTGCGTATCGCCCATAGCCACTCTACGAGTGGTAAGGGTGAGTATGCCAAGAACGCCCTTAAGACTGTGCTGAAAACCCAGGCAAATCGATATCCCACGAATAAAGTTGCCTGTAGTGAGTTTGCTGGGAAATGGCTGTTTGGCCGCAAAACGTCATTTTCTGTTATGAATAACGCCATTGATTTAAGCCAGTTTTCTCCTAATCCAGATAGTCGAATGCATGTTAGGAAACAGCTCGGCATTGCGGACGATACCTTCCTTATTGGACACGTCGGAAGGTTTGTCGATCAGAAGAACCATGACTTTCTATTAGCTGTTTTTAGAGAGGTTCTTTCCCATGAGCCAAATTCAGTGCTCGCACTTGTGGGAAACGGTCCACTGCTGGAGCATGTTAAACAGATGTCAATTGATTTGGGCATATCGAATTCTGTCTTATTTCTTGGGATTAGATCCGATGTTGCAAGTTTATATCAAGCTTTTGATGTCTTTTGTCTTCCAAGCAAATATGAAGGACTTCCCGTTGTTGGAGTTGAATGCCAAGCTAGTGGAACTCCAATCTTGGCATCGGATGCAATCACATCTGAAATCAAATTGACTTCCCTTATGGAGTTTGAGCGGTTGAGTTCTAGCCCTCAAAAATGGTGTGAGCATTTGATCTTCATGAGGAAGATAGACGCTGATCCAAATGATTCAGAGAGCTTGAAGGCTTTTGATGTGTCTGCTGCTTCAAAACGTCTCGAGGATTATTACTCCCACTGTCTTAAAACGGTGTCGCCTAGTAAAGCGATTGCAGATAAATAGAGGTTTGGAGAAAACCAAAACTATGAAATTGAGTTTTATTGTTCCTATTTATAACGTGGAGGATTACCTCCTCGATTGTTGTAAAAGTATCTTAAATCAGGTTGACAGTACTTGTGAAGTTCTTCTTGTGGATGACGGCTCGACTGATAGGTCTTCGCAAATTGCTGATGATATTGCACGCGAACATGATCGTGTAACTGTTATTCATAAGGAAAACGGTGGCTTAGCTTCTGCTCGAAATGCAGGATTAGATGTTGCTTCAGGAGATTACGTTGCGTTTGTTGATTCGGACGATCTAATTTCTGAGAACTGCCTCCCCGCTATTCTCCATGAGCTTGAAGATACTAAGCCTGATATTTTGTTTCTGGATAGCTGCAAGCTATACCCTGATGGAGTTAAAAAATCAATCGGCTATCGTATTGAGCCCGGTTTCATTAATCAAAAAAGCAAGAGCGAAGTTCTTTACTACTTGTCTAGACTGCCTAAGTTTCCTGACAGCGCATGTATGAAAATATATAGACGTGCATTTTTGTTTAACTGTGGGCTGAGGTTTCCTGAGGACGGACGTGTCTCAGAGGACCTAAATTTCGTAATGAATAGTCTTCTTGACGCTGAGACTTATTCTGCACTTGATTTGAATTATTACGAATATCGTCAAAATAGAGCGGGCTCTATCACTGATGCAGTTGGTCTCAAGCATTTTCAAGGCCTCCAGCAGTTTATCGAAGATGCTATTCCCGTTCTTTGTGACTCTGACTATAGGCCCAAGAATAATGATTGTGCTTGCTGTTTAAGCTTCGTTGCGTATGAGTACTCAATTATGTTGTGGATGCTCAGTGCAATTCCGGGTTCAAAATTAGACGAAGCCATCGCTTATTTAACGAACTATCGATGGCTTATGAATTATGCGGGTGGAAGAAGGGCCCAAATGACTCGTACCGCGCTGAGTCTTTTGGGGGTACGGAAAACATCTTCCCTGCTTAGCATTTATATGAAAGTGAGGCGAAACTAATGAAAGCTGCTATTGTCACGCTTCATCGGGTTTACAACTACGGTTCTGTTTTGCAGGCATACGCAACCCAAAAGGTATTCGAAAAGCATGGCTGCGAGACGAGCATTGTCGACTATATAACTGAGCAGCGAACGCTAAAACGTATCTTCTTCAAACCTCCTGCTGATCCTAGCATCAAAGGCGTTAAAAGGGTTGTCTATCAAATTGCTAAAATTGGCTCGCTTGCACTTAAAGAACTCACTTTTGGCTCATTTGTACAGAAGACAATGCGGCTTACAAAGCGATATGTGACCGCCGACGATTTAGCTGTAGATCCTCCCCGCGCCGATGTCTATGTGAGCGGAAGCGATCAGGTTTGGAATAGTAAATATAATGAGGGGATTGACAGGGGCTTTTTCCTTGATTTTGTTCCTTCGGGTCGAAAGAAAATTTCTTTTGCGTCTAGTTTCGGCAAATCTGCACTCGACGAGTGGGAAAAAGAGCAGACGCGTTTCTATTTGAGTCAGTACGCTGCCATTTCTGTTCGTGAGGATTCTGCTGTAGAAATAGTGGAGGACCTTGGTGTGCAGGGCGCTGTGCAGGTCATTGATCCAACACTACAGCTTACTAAATCGGAGTGGCAACCACTTGCGTCTCCTCGTTTGGTTAAGGAGCCCTACTTGGCTCTTATGCTTCTTTACAATGAAGATAATGGTGCGACGGAAATTGCTCGTCAAATTGCCGACGAGAGGGGCTTGAAGCTCGTTAAGATTTCATGGGAAATGAAAAAGCCCGAGGCTGTTGATAAGTTGTTTACGCATAGGTCCCCAGCAGATTTTCTATCCTTGTTTTCCAATGCCGATTTTGTTGTGACCAACTCGTTCCATGGACTTGCATTTTCTCTGATTTTTGAACGCCAGTTTTTGGTTGTTCCTAGAAATGAGTTTAACTCCAGAATTGATTCGCTTCTCAGCCTAGTTGGTTTGTCGGATCGACTTGTAAAAAAGCCTTTAGACTCTAATCAATCTTTGCCTGTCATTGATTACTCGCATGTAAACAAGGCGCTTAATGCTGCGCGCCTTGATGCGGATAGATATATCGACGAGGCGTTGGGTGAATAAATGTTTAATGTATTACACGTGATGTATGGGGCTGATGCCGGTGGCATTTCATCAGTTATTCTTAATTATTACAGACACCTTGTAGAACATGGCTTTCATTTTGATTTGGCATTAACTTCAGATCAAATTGGTCTTAATGCCAAGCGCTTTCGTGAGCTAGGTTCCCACATATATCGACTTCCTTCGAAGAGCGAGGGAATTGGTGCCTATGAGACAGCCTTAGCCAATCTGCTTAAGGACAATTCCTATGATGCGGTTCATGTTCATGAAAATGAAACGTCTTACGTTGCCCTTCGGGTTGCTCGAAAGTGTGGTGTGCCTGTTAGAATCGCGCATTCCCACACTACATCACCGTGTTATTCATTTCGCGACCATTTAAGAAGGGTTTCCGGCTGTGTTCTAAATGGCCGTTATGCTACATGCTTA
The DNA here is from genome assembly GCA_905196265.1 of uncultured Collinsella sp. Lineage (GTDB taxonomy): Bacteria > Actinomycetota > Coriobacteriia > Coriobacteriales > Coriobacteriaceae > Collinsella. The sequence continues at coordinate 7,308 of CAJJVE010000047.1, forward strand.
ATCTCCTGTGGGAAGCTTGCCGGTGAACGCGTTTTCGGTAAATGGCGTTGGCGAATGGGGAAGGTGCAGTTTTTGCCCAATGCCATTGATACTGGTTCATATACATTCGATCCGTCCGTTAGGCGCGCCGTGCGTCAGGAGCTTGGGTTCAACGAGGAATTCGTTGTTGGTATGGTTGGTAGGCTGTCTAAACAAAAAAACTATTCCCTTGCGCTGAAAATAGCGAGCACTTTTGACAAGAATTGTAATGTGCGATTTGTTGCGGCTGGAAACGGCGAGCTTGAGAGTGAGATATCCTCTGCGATTGAGGCATGTGGATGCGGTGATCGATTTAAGCTCCTTGGAAGACGATCTGATACCGCAAGGTTGTATCAGGCGTTTGACGCGTTCATGTTGACTTCTCTGTATGAGGGTTTTCCGGTTGTTGGCGTTGAGGCTTCGGCTTCGGGGCTTCCCCTTCTTGTTTCTCAAACGATTACGCCTGAGCTTAAAAAATGCGGCGAAGTGTCTTATTTGCCGCTCGATCGTCCTGATTTGTGGGTGGATGAGATCAAAAGACTCTCAATGATTTCTCATGATTTGCCGAGGACTAACCGGGCTAAGGCAGCCGGATTTGATCTTGAAGATTGCTGGAGAATTCTTGCCGGGATTTACTGCGGGGAATTAAATGTCTAGTTTTGCTTTGAAAAAACGCGGATTAAATTCTGCGAGGCGTTCGTTATCGGTTCTTTTCTTGTTTCTGCTTATAGGTTTGATTTATGTGACATTTGGCAACCTTCTAGCAGGTGCTGGCCGAATTGTTCCCTTTAGAGATCAGTTGAAGATGGCAATGTCCGCAGTCGGATTGTGCGTATTGCTTCGCCTTTCTTGTCGTGCAGACCTTGTATTTGGCAAGGACATGCTCGGACTTTTATTGGTGTTTGGTATTGTAATTATGGTACCAACTTGCTTCTATTACCTCAGTGGGTACGTTAGTTTTCAGTACGGTTTGCTTCAAATATCCTTATCCGTTCTATGGATTGCTGTTTTCGCTCTTTCCTATTGGTCTGGATATAAGAATCCCTTTCTACTTGAACGACTTGGATGGATGGGCCTTGCAGTCCCTATTGTTTTTGTGCTCTTCGCCGGAGTTAGAACCCATATCAATGAGATTGGCTGGACAGAATCTGTAACTATGGCGTACTACGCCCTGTTTCTGCTGCCTTTTGTCTTACTGTTGCACAATAAAACAATTCGTTGGGTATTTGTTGCAATAATTTTCGCCACACTTCTCCTGTCTTCTAAGAGAGGTGGATTCATTGCTTTTTTCCTGGCTCTTATTGTTTATGCCGTGGTTGAGTGGCAGATGGCTGGAAAGGGAGATCCTAAAAGGGTCCTGCTTATCCTTGGTTCTGTAATACTTGCGATGGCTTTCTACTATTTTTTCACTTCATTTACAAAAGCAAACAATCTGGCAATGTTAGATCGTCTTGAAAATCTTGCAAATGATGATGGCTCGGGTAGACCGGATGTCTGGGCTTGTGTCTGGAGAATGATACTAGCTTCTGATCCAATGTCACTTCTTATTGGCCATGGTTTTAATACGGTATATCGAGCTTCCCCTATGGGCCTTAGCGCTCACAATGACTTTCTTGAAGTCATTTATGACTATGGCTTTATTGGGTTTTTACTTTATTTGCGACTTTATTATCACGTCTGGCAATTGTATCTGCGTGTCAAGTCCGATTGTTCTCAGCTCGCGCCGGCATTCGCAGCATCTCTGGTGCTGATGATTTTCATGTCGTGTATGGCGCACTTGATTATTTACCCAACTCATTTTTTGCTTCTGTGTATGTTTTGGGGCGTTATTGCCGGCTATCTTAAATCGAAGGGATCTGTGAGTCCTCGTGGATATATGTAGTGATTTAGTCAGCATTATTGTTCCAGCGTATCAGGCTGAAAAACATCTGAAAGAGTGCGTTTGTTCTCTTTTGAACCAGACTCACCGCGCAGTTGAAATAATTGTTGTTGATGATGGCTCGACCGACGGAACCTCGGCGATAGTTTCAAGAATGGCGGATTCTGACAATAGGCTGCGGCTTATAACGCAGAAGAACGGCGGTGTCAGTTCTGCGCGAAATCATGGTATTGCTGCGTCCCGTGGTTCTTACCTGATGTTTGTAGATGCCGACGATTGGATTGAACCATTTGCTGTCGAGACGCTCTTGGCTGCTATAAAAAATAACGGAACTGATGCTGTCTACTGCAGTCAGTACTATGACAGCAATGGAGTTTTATGTGCCAGTGAAACCTGTATCTCCAGATTCGACAGTATCGATGCGTCCGTATTACTTAAATATCAACTGGACTTTCGCTTTATTGCCTGTCCCTGGCTTTGCCTGATGAGTAGGGATGCGGCTGCGGGGTGCGCATTCCCAGAAAATGTACATATTCTAGAGGACTGGTTCTTTAACGTTGAACTTCTAAATAATTCGCGCTTCATTTCAGTAATTGATACAGCTTTTTATCATTATCGCTCTACTGAGCAAAGCGTAAGCCGTTCTGCCTTGAATGAAAAAAAGTTTAGCTGTATGGAGCTTCCAAATAAGGTCGTTTCGCTCCTTGGTCTTCAAGGCGAGAAAGTTTGCGATTAAACGTTGGCTTAATCCGGCACCTGTTAATCGTCGCTGCCGCTTCCGGCTTCGCCGATGAATACTGTCGCAAGAAGATGGCGAACTGGGCACGATCGACGCTAGGTGAAGCGTTTGCTTCGCCCGATTTGCCCCTTAAGCTTAAGAGTTATGTGCTTCTAGGTTCAATTTCGCCGCGTTTGTTTGCATTTATCTTTCACTTTAAAAGGAAGGCGTTTCATGACTAAGGCTGGCATTGTTACATTCCACTGTGTTCCCAATTATGGGGCCGCTCTTCAAGCATTTGCTCTATCTGAGAAATTAAAAAAATACTACGACGAAGTTAAAGTTATTGATTATTGTCCTGGTTGTCTTTTGTCTGACTACAAAACGTTTGATTTTTCTGGACCTAAAGCAATCATTGGCAGCGCTCTTACTGTGCCCGCCTGCGTTCGCAAGAAAAGAAAGTTCAAGCACTTTGTCTCAGAGAGGATGGACTTGGAGCCGTGGCCTGCTACTGACGAGGTCCTCCATTCGTTTGATTCCGTCTTCTGTGGGAGCGATCAAATTTGGAATTCGGAAATTACAAAAGGAATCGATCCCATGTACTTTGCCGACCGGTTCCCCGGGAGCGTCATTAAGGCATCGTACGCTGCCAGTATAGGCAAATCGGCTCTATCTGATGCGGACTGCAAAGCTATGCTACCTTTGGTTTCAAGACTTAATCGA
>CAJJVE010000048.1:0-10503 GCA_905196265.1 uncultured Collinsella sp.
CAAGATCATGACCGCCTACGGCTTGGCCCTGCTGCTCACCATGATGATCAAGAAGGGTATGACTCCGTTCCTGTTCATCGGTTTCCTGCTCGCCGCTTACCTCAACCTGTCCGTCATCGCGGTCGCTCTGATCGGTGTGTGCCTGGCTGTCGTCTTCATGGGCTTCAAGTTCAACGGTTCCCATGCAGCCGCCGGTGTCGATTCCGACTACGATCCGCTCGAAGACGACGAAGACTAAGGAGGAACACACTATGGCAACCGCAACCAAGGACGTGTCCCTGAACAAGAAGGTCAGCCAGTTCTTCTGGCGCTCCTGGGCCATCCAGGCCTCTTGGAACTACGAGCGTCAGATGAACATGGGCTTCCTCTACGGTATGGTTCCCACGCTCGATCGCCTCTATCCGGATGAGTCCGACCCCAAGCAGCTCGCTGCTAAGAAAGAGGCTTACCACCGTCACATGGCGTTCTACAACTGCACCCCGCAGACGAGCGCCTTCATCCTAGGCCTCACCGCCTCCATGGAGGAGGAGTACGCCAAGGATCCCGAGAACTTCGATCCCGATTCGATCAACGCGGTCAAGACCTCCCTCATGGGTCCGCTTTCCGGCATCGGTGACTCCTTCTTCCAGGGCACCATCCGCGTTATCGCCTTTGGCCTGGGCGTTCAGCTGGCTCAGCAGGGCTCCATCATGGGCCCGATCCTGGCCATGCTCATCTCCATCGTCCCCTCTGTGCTGATCACCTGGTTCGCAGCCAAGATGGGCTATCAGGGCGGCCACGAGTACCTGAGCAAGCTTCAGGGCGGCGACCTCATGGAGAAGCTCATGTATGTCTGCGGCATCGTGGGCCTTATGTCCGTGGGCGGCATGATCGCTACGCTGATTGGCGCCACCACCCCGCTGCAGTTCGCTGAGGGCACCGTCGTTATCCAGGACATCCTGGACGGCATGATGCCCCAGATGATCTCCCTTGGCCTCACCGGCCTTATGTACTGGCTCATCAAGAAGAACGTCAACACCGGTTGGCTTCTCGTGATCGCCATCGTGGGCGGCATCGCCCTCTCCGCGGCCGGCATCCTGGCCTAGTCGCGACCAAGCGTCTAACCGCTTTCCCCCGGGGGCCTGCCTGGCATCCCATACCCCAGGCAGGCTTCCATCCCTATACGTGACAATGGGACAGCCCCTTTGTCACATCCTCAACGGGCCGGCGACTCGGTCCAAACCACGGTAACCCTGCGAGCGCCCGGCAATGTGGCGCCGCAAAAATCGAAAGGAATGTGTCAGATGTACGAGATCGACCTTAACCTCCCTAAGCAGATCGTCGCTGACGTCCTGTCCAACCACGAGATCCACAGCGTCGCTTTCGTCGGCTGCGGTGCCTCCATGTCCGACCTCTACCCCGCCAAGTACTTCCTGGCCAACAACACGGACAAGCTGAACGTTCAGATCTTCACCGCTAACGAGTTCAACTACGACACGCCTTCCTGGGTCAACGAGCACACCTTCGTGATCACCTGCTCCCTCGGTGGCTCCACGCCCGAGACCGTCGAGGCCAACAAGACCGCCAAGAAGCACAACTGCCCGGTCGTCTCCCTCACCAACAAGGCTGGCTCCGCTCTGACCGTCGACGCTGACTACGTCATCGTTCACGGCTTCCACGCCAACTTCGCTGCCAAGTGCGAGAAGCCTGGCTATGCCATCGCTCTTGCTGTCGAGATCCTTCAGCAGACCGAGGGTTATGACCACTACGAGGACATGATCACCGGCCTCACCAACGTCTTCGAGCTCTGCGAGAACGCCGCTCAGCACTGCAAGAAGCTCGCCAAGAAGTTCGCCGAGGACTTCAAGGACGACAAGATGATCTACTTCATGGCTTCCGGTGCCTCCGAGAAGATGGCTTATTCTCACGCCGCCTTCCTGTTCACCGAGATGCAGTGGATTGACGCCGCTGCCTACAACACCGGTGAGTACTTCCACGGCCCGTTCGAGGTTTCCACCGAGGGTAAGCCCTACGTCTTCTTCATGTCCGATGGCGCTACCCGTCCGATGGACGCCCGCGCCCTCACCTTCCTTAAGCGCATGGGCGCCAAGGTCGCTCTGATCGACTCCAAGGACTACGGCCTGGCTGACGCCGTGCCCGCGAGCGTCGTCACCTACTTCAACCCGCTGCTGCACCTCGCCGTTATGCGTGAGTACGGCAACCAGATCGCCGAGGCCCGTCAGCACCCGCTGACCATGCGTCGCTACATGTGGAAGCTTTCCTACTAATCACAAGTAAGTAGACCTTACGGGTTGATTGAGAGGGGATGGGGTTTGCGCCCCGTCCCCTTTTTTGCTTTGGGGAGGGTGCGTCTGTCGCGTCGCAAAACCCCAGATAAAACCTACCAAAATAAACCTGTCCCTTTTTGGCAGGTGGGAGGAGATGCGTATGATCAAGGCAGTGCTGTTTGACATGGACGGCGTGCTGGTCGATACAGAGTGGTTCTACAACCGTCGTCGTGTGGCGTTTATGGAGGAGAAAGGGTTCCACTTTGACGAGATCCCCGATCTTTCGGGGTCTAACGAGCCTGCCATTTGGGAGGCGCTGGTGCCCGACGATGTTGATCTGCGCGAGCGCCTGCGCGTGGAGTACAAGCAGGTCTACAGCCCGGATCATCCCGTTCCGTATGCCGAGCTGCTCAACGAGCAGACGGAGCCGGTGATGCGTGAGCTGCACGAGCGCGGCGTGATGTGCGCCATCGCGAGCTCGTCCTATCGCGAGCTGATCGACGAGCTGGTGGAGATCGCCGGTATCGCCGACGTGCTGGACTACACCATCAGCGGTCACGAGTGCGGCGCGTTTAAGCCCGACCCCGAGATCTACCTGCGCGCCATGGAAGCGCTGGGTGTGGAGCCCGCCGAGTGCCTGGTTATCGAGGATTCGCCTTTGGGTATCGAGGCTGGCAAACGTTCCGGCGCCCGCGTCCTGGCGCTGCGTCCGCACGAGGGCGTTAACCTCGATCAATCGCGAGCCGATGCCGTTATCGATAATTTGACCGACATTTTGGTCGCTTTGTAGTGTCAATCCGCCGCGAGAAGAACGGGTTCAAACGTTTTTTGCGGTGGATTGGCTCAATTTGGTTTCTATTTTGATCCGTTTGGCTTCGATTCGGGCTAAGTGAGTAGACTTTTTGGCGCAGGCCGAGCACAAAGTGCATCTGCTCTAGTAAAACCGCAGGTCACAGGGGTGGCGGTTTTGGGTGTGCTCTGCAGGTCGCGTAAAGTCTACTCACTTGTAATTTGGGCCTTTGGTCGTGGGGTTGCTGGTCCCGTTTTGGTTGTCGAGGGAGGGCGAATTGAAGCGACCTCGCACGCTCCGTGCTACAATCGCCGACATGCCTCACAACTAGATTTGCCTTCGAAAGGAGCCCGCGTGGCGAACGCCATCGATCAGCTCACGGACCGCGTGCTCATGCTCGGCCGTCTCACCATCGTTCGCCGCGCTATTACCGCCGTGGCGGTCACAATTTCCGCCATTCTCCAGACATTTCTGATCCAGGCGTTCATCCAGCCCGCCGACCTGCTTCCGAGCGGCCTCACCGGCGTCGCGGTCCTGCTCGATCGCGTTACCTCGCTCGGCGGCGTTCATATCGACATCTCGCTCGGTATGCTCGCGCTCAACATCCCCGTGGCGCTCCTATGTTGGAGCGGCATTAGCAAGCGCTTCGTCATCTTCTCGATGATGCAGGTCGTGCTCTCATCGCTGTTTCTCAACGTCTTTCACTTCGCTCCGTTTTTGGGCGACAAGATCATGCTCATCATTTTTGGCGGCGTGGTCTCGGGTCTGGGCGCTGCCATCGCGCTTAAATCCGGCGCATCCACTGGCGGCACCGACTTTATCGCGCTGTGGGTTTCCAACCACACGGGCAAGACCATCTGGGGCGTCATCTTTGGTTTCAACTGCTTTATCCTGGCGATCTTTGGCTTTATGTTTGGTTGGGACAAGGCGGCGTACTCCATCGTGTTTCAGTTTATTTCAACCAAGACCATCGACAGTTTCTATCGTCGTTACGACCGCGTGACGCTGCAGATCACGACGCGCAAGGCAGACGAGGTCATGACCGCCTATGTTGACCATTTTCAGCACGGCATTAGCTGCGCCGAGGTCATTGGCGGATACAGCCGCGAGAAGATGTACTTACTGCACGCCGTTGTCTCGACCTACGAGAGTCAGGACATTATCAAGCTGGTGTGCGACATTGATCCCGGCGCCGTGATCAATGTGTTCCACACGCTCAACTTTGTGGGTGGCTGGTGGGGCGGTCATGTCGACGAGCCCATGCCCACGGCCGTTCCCGATTCCGACAAGCCCGCGCGCATGGCCAGCAGGCAGGCGCGCCTCAGCGAGCAGGATAGCCTGCAGCAGGACGACGGCAAGTAGGGTTTTGGCATTTTGCCGGCCTGGCGCAATCCTGTCCGCTTGAGCCTCCCGAAAGCCTCGCTACTTTCGGGAGGCTCTCGTTTACCCAGATAAAACCTACCAAAATGAAGCTGTCGCTTTTTGGTAGGGAGGGTGTATCGTTTTATCAATATGAGGTAACATGAAACTAGACGTTATATACGTATTAGTTATTTCGATATTCCAATAAGAGTGATTAGATATGCCTACGCCCAAAAATGCACCGCTTTACCAGCAGATTTATGACGAAATCAAGGACGCGATCGAGAAAGGTGTTTATGCACCCAAGGAGCGTATTCCGTCCGAGCTTGAGCTAGCCGAGCAGTACGACGTGAGCCGCATTACGGTGCGCCGCGCCGTCGAGGAGCTGTGCTCCGATGGCTACCTGGTTAAGCAGCAGGGCCGTGGCACCTTTGTCTCCACGCCGCACATCAACCGCCAGTTCCACGCTTCGACGTTGCAGACGTTTACCGCGCTGTGTGCCGATAATGACATGAAGGCGGGCGCGCATGTGGTCGATCGCCAGATTGTGCCGGCACGTCAAAACGAGATGGAGTTCTTTGGCCTGCAGAAGGACGCGCTGCTGCTGCACATCAAGCGCGTGCGTACGGCCGACGGCGAGCCCATCTTTGAGGAGAACATCTTTGTGCCGTTTGACGCCTACCGTGAGCTGTTGACGGCCGATCTTGAGGACAAGTCGATTTTTTCCGAGGTCGAGCGTGTTGGCGGAACGCCGATTGTCTCGGTTGGCTACCGCACGGTCGAGGCCGTTCGCGCCAATACCGAGCAGGCGGCCGAGCTGGGCATCGCTCCGCACGATCCACTGCTCAACCTGCGTGCCGGCTTTATCGGCCCCAACGGCGAGCCGGTCCTGATGGGTAAGCAGTACTACGTGGGATCGCGCTACGTTATGGTCATGTAGGGTTGGTTCCGCCGTTCTGACGAACGGCGGATCTGTCGACGCTGCGCCTTTGGTTACGCGGTTTTACCAAACCGCGTAACGGCTCGACGCTGCAAACGCCCCTAAGCGGCAATCTGACGTTCAATCGTCGGTCGCGTACCGAAGTACGCTTCCCTCCTCTTTCACGTCACCTTGCTCGCTTAGGGGCGTTTTCGCTGGCTTATGCTCAACCAGCGACGTTTCCGCGCTTGTCAAGAGACTAGTCGTTGGGGACGTTCTTAAACGACTAATCATTCAAGAACGTCCCCAATGACTACCCGCAGAATGAGCGTGGCTGACAGCCGGGCGACGCTGGTCCGCGTGGCGGCGTATAATCGGCGGCAGATGATTCTGACGTTAGGAAACCATGACCGATAGCATGCAGCAGATGGCGCTCGACACGCTCGGCGCCTATTTTGGCTACACCTCGTTTCGCCCGGGACAGGATCGCATGGTCGATGCGATTCTTGCCGGTCGCGATGCGCTCGGCGTTATGCCCACAGGCGCCGGCAAGTCTATCTGCTACCAGGTGCCTGCGCTTATGCTGCCCGGCATCACCTTTGTGGTGAGCCCGTTGCTGTCGCTTATGGAGGACCAGACCCGCGCGCTGCTCGCGGCGGGTGCGCGCCCCAGCTATCTCAACTCCAGTCTTACTCCGGCCCAGCAAAACACCGTGCTCAAGCGGGCGCGCGAGGGCCGCTATCAGCTTATGTATGTGGCGCCCGAGCGCCTGCTCGAGCCGCGCTTTCTGGCCTTTGCGCAGGAAGCTGCGGCCGAAGGCGGCATTGGCGTTCCGCTCGTGGCCATTGACGAGGCTCACTGCGTGAGCCAGTGGGGCCAGGATTTCCGTCCCGCCTACCTGCAGATTCGCGAGTTTATCGATTCGCTGCCGCGGCGCCCGATCGTGGCGGCGTTTACCGCCACGGCGACCGAGCGCGTGCGCGCCGATATCCAGCAAATGCTCGGCCTGCAAAACCCGGCGACTGTGGTGACGGGTTTTGATCGCAAGAACCTCTACTTTGGTTGCGAGGAGATGGGCGACAAGGCCAAGACTGCCTGGGTGCGCGACTACGTGATGGCGCATTCGAGCGAGAGCGGCATCGTGTATTGCTCGACTCGCAAGACGGTCGATGCGCTGGCGGGCGAGCTTGCCGAGGCACTGGGCCCCAGCGGCATTCGCGTGGGCCGCTACCATGCCGGCATGGGCAACGACGCCCGCCGCCAGAGTCAGCGTGCCTTTATCGACGACGACATCCAGGTGATGGTTGCTACCAACGCCTTTGGCATGGGCATCGACAAGCCCAACGTGCGCTACGTGATTCACAACAACGTGCCCGAGAGCATCGAGGCATACTACCAGGAGGCGGGCCGCGCTGGCCGCGATGGCGATCCGGCCAGCTGCCATCTGCTGTGGAACGGTAACGATTTTCGCATGCGCCGCTTTTTGATCGACCGCGGCGATGCGGCCGACGAGGCGCTTGACGACGAGCAGCGCGCGTGGGCGCTCCAGAACCGTTATCGCCTGCTCAGCCAGATGGAGGGCTACTGCAATACCACCGGCTGCCTGCGCGAATACATGCTGCGCTACTTTGGCGACGAGGCGGCGGCCGAGCATGCGGCAGCCGCCGCGGGCGGCACGGCAGACGACGCCGTGGGCTGCGGCAACTGCAGCAACTGCCTCACGCAGTTCGAGGTCGAGGACGTCACCGATATGGCCCGCGCCGCTGTGCGTTATGTGGCCACGCGTCCTATGCGCTTTGGCAAGTCGCTGATCGCCGACGTGCTCCACGGCGGCAACACCGAGCGCATTCGCCAGATGCATCTGGACGAGGACCGCGGATACGGTGAGCTGTCGAGCGAATCGGTCGGGCGCATCAAGGATATCATCGGCCAGCTGTGCGGCCGCGGCTATTTGGCCACCTCTCAGGGGCAGTATCCGGTCGTGGGGCTGGGCCCGCGTGCCACCGAGGTCGAGGATGAGGCGTTTGCCTTTACCGTTAAGCGTCGCGCGTCCAAGCGCAAAGCCTCGGCCCGCGCCCGCCGTGCGGTGGATCTGCTGCGCGAGGAGGCCGAGCTTGATCAGCGCCCGCGCGTGGGCGACGACGCCGAGCTGTTCGAGCGCCTGCGCGCCCTGCGCAAGGAGATTTCGACCGAGCTGGAGATGGCGCCGTACATGGTCTTTTCCGACAAGGCCCTGCGCGGCCTGTGCCGTCTGCGCCCGCAGACACGCGACGAGCTGATCCAGGTCAACGGCATCGGCGAGAAAAAGGCCGACGCCTTTGGCGAGCAGTTTATGGCGGCGATTGAAGAGTTTGAGTCCGAGCATGCGCGGGATGGAGCATAACGATGGTAGCCGATAGCAAGACCGAACGTTCCGAGCGCGCCGAGGTGTCTGCCGTGCCACTGTACCAGCAGGTCATGGACGACCTAAAGGGCGAGATCGCGCGCGGCGTGTACGTGGCCGGTTCGCGCATTCCTGCCGAGATGGAGCTCGCGAAGTCCTACGGCGTGGGGCGCATCACCGTGCGCCGTGCCATCGAGGAGCTGTCGCGCGCGGGGTATCTCAATCGCCAGCAGGGGAGGGGTACCTTTGTGTGCGCTCCCAAGCTCAAGCGCAAGATTCGCCAGAAGGGTGACGTCCAGAGTTTTTCCGAGGGTTGCGTTGCCAACGACATGGTGCCGGGTGCGCGTCTGGTGACGCGCACGGTGGTCGCGGCGACGCGCGAGGATGCGGCGTTCTTTGGCGTGGAGCCCGGCTGCGAGCTTATCGTGGTCGAGCGCGTGCGCACGGCCGACGGCATTCCCGTCATGCTCGAGAACAACGCCTTTGTGCTGGCCGACCATCCCTACCTGCAGACGCTGGCCGACGAGGACCTCACCGATAACTCGATCTTTGCGCTCGTTGCCGAGCATTCGGGTCGCGCGCCGCTCAAGTCCGACCCCTGCACCGTGGAGATTGCGCTTGCCGATGCTCAAGCGGCCCCGCTGCTGGAGGTGCCGGTCGGCGAGCCGCTCTTCTATATGGAGGCTTACTTTACCGATGAGGACGAGCGGCCCTTGCTGCTCGGCCGCCAAAAGATCGTGGGCTCGCGCTACGTCTTCGACATCTAACGTCCACAGATAGAACAACATAGAACAAATTTGCCGAGATGACTTCACGGGCGTTGTTGCACGTGTTATAAATAGGACAACATAGAACGATAGCAGGTACGAGCTGCCGTCGCTCAAAGCCGCCCCACAAGGAGGAACATCAGGATGAACGCACATGATCTGGTTCAGGAAATCATCGAGCGCAAGGGCAAGATCGAGAATGTCTTTTGGATCGCTTGTGGCGGTTCGATGATCGACCTGATGCCGGCCAACGAGCTGCTCAAGCGCGAGGCCACCACGTTTACCTCGACGGTCTACACGGCACGCGAGTTTTGCCTGATGGCCCCCAAGAGTCTAGGGCCGAAGTCGCTCGTTATTGCCTGCAGCCACAGCGGCAACACGCAGGAGGTCGTCGACGGCTGCGAGATGGCGTTGGCTGCCGGCGCCGAGGTCGTCGCCCTCACCGACTGCGAGGGCTCCAAGATCGACAACGGCAAGTGGACCACCTGGGTCTACCCCTGGGGCGAGGGCGTGTCGCAGGCCGAGGTGCCTCAGGGTATCGGCGCTCTAATCGCCGCCGAGCTGCTCGACCAGCAGGAAGGCTACGAGGCGCTTGCCGACATGTACGAGGGCCTCAAGCAGATGGATGCACTGCTGCCCGCCGCCCGCGAGAAGGTCAACGCCGAGCTGGGCGCCCGCTTTGCCGAGCTCTGCCAGCAGCACAAGTTCTTCTATATCCTGGGCTCCGGCCCCAACTTTAGCCAGACCTACGCCATGGCCATTTGCTCGCTCATGGAGATGCAATGGCAGCACTGCTGCTATATTCACTCCGGCGAGTACTTCCACGGTCCGTTCGAAGCCACCGAGCCCGGCGTGTTCTACTTTGTGCAGCTTGGCGCCGGCGAGTGCCGCCCCATGGAGGAGCGCGCTCTTGCGTTCCTCAACACGCACACCGACACGATCATGGTGCTCGACGCGCTTGAGTACGGCGTGGGTGAGGTGCCTGCCAGCGTGCGTTCGTACCTGGAGCCGATCTTCTTCTACAACATGAGCTGCGAGCTGCGCGCCGCCCGCGGCAAGGTCTTCGACCACAGCCCCGAGGTTCGTCGCTACATGGGCATCGAGCAGTACTAGGTATCGGGAATTATCTTTTTTGACGGGGTCTGCGCTGCGCGCGGGCCCCGTTTTGTGTTTTGGCGGCCGGATTCGTGTCTGCGCGAAAACGAAGGTGAATACTTTTCCGCGAAGTGAACGACCTATTTTGGACCCCCGAAGCATCCACACTTTTTGACGCCAAAACTGCAGGAAAAACTCGGCGAAACCGCAGGAAACGGCGTCTGAAAAGTGCCGATGCTTCGGGGGCTCGTTTTTGCTCGTTCACTTCGCGGAAAAGTATTCACCTTCGATTCGCAAGGGCGCCGCGTGAGTCAAAAAAGCGGGCCGCGCCGGTACTATTCCGGTGCGCCCCGCTTAGTATCGCGCTTAGATTCGCAAGGTTGCGGCAGCCAACGGCCTACTTTGCGTCGTAGGCCTCGGCGTCCCACCAGTCGAGCTGGGCGATGTTGTCGCGGATGTGCTGGCAGCTCTTGTGGAAGCCCTCGAGCTCGTACTCGGACAAGTCGAGCGTGTAAACCTCCTCGACGCCCTCGGCGCCGATCACGCACGGCAGGGAGGTAAAGATGCCCTCCTCGCCATATTGGCCGGTCATAAGCGTAGAGGCGGAAAGCACGGCGTGCTCGTTGTGCAGAACGGCAGCGCAGACGCGTGCGGCGGAGTTGGCGACGGCGTACTCGGTGCACTGCTTGCCCTGGTAGGTTACGTAGCCGCCCTTGCGTGCAAGCTCCTCGACCTCCATGTGGTCGAAGGCGTACTTGTCGGGGTTCTCGGCCTGGAGCTCGTTGAGGCTCTTACCGGCGATGGTCGCGGCCTTAAAGGCGGCCAGCTGGCTAAAGCCGTGCTCGCCAATCATGTAGGCGTCGATGGACTTGGGGCTCACGCCGACCTTCTTGGAGATCTCGGTGCGCAGGCGGGCGGAG
>CAJJVE010000049.1:0-10160 GCA_905196265.1 uncultured Collinsella sp.
GAAGAACAACGGCAAGTCCCTGGCTCAGCTCATCGAGAAGTACATCGGCAAGACCGGCCGTCGCCTGTTCCTGCTGTTCTGCTGGCTGTTCTGCATCATTGTCATCGCCGCCTTCACCGACATGGTCTGCAAGACGTTCATGTTCACCCCGGCCGTTGACGCTTCTGGTGCTGCTACCGGTGCCATCGACTTCACCAAGTCCTATGCCGCCGGCTGCGCTGGTACCATCTCCATCCTGTTCACCTTCGTCGCTATCGCCTTTGGTTGGGCTCAGAAGAAGTTCAACCTCACCGGCGCTGCCGAGTTCGTCGCCGGCGTGGTCCTCATGGTTCTCATGTTCGCCGTCGGTATGCAGTTCCCGGTTTACCTGGATAAATTCCAGTGGTTCGCCGTCGTCATGGTCTACCTGGTCTTCGCTGGCGCTATGCCCATTCAGATGCTCAAGACCCCGCGTGACTACCTCACTTCCATCATGATGATCGTCATGATCGTCTGCGCTGTCCTCGGCATCGTCGTCCTGGGCGTTAACGGCCAGGCCACCATCACCGCTCCGGTCTTCACCGGCTTCTCCACTGCCTCTGGCATGATGTTCCCGGTCCTGTTTGTCTCCGTTGCCTGCGGTGCTCTCTCCGGTTTCCACAGCCTCGTTTCTTCCGGCACCTCTTCTAAGCAGGTCGAGAAGGAGCAGGACGCCGTCAAGGTCGGTTACGGCGCCATGATCGTCGAGTCCTTCGTCGGCATCCTTGCCATCATCGTCGCCGGCATCATGTTCTCCGATATGAACACCGCCGGTACCGGCGCCCTCAACGCCGGTGTCGCTTCCACCCCGTTCCAGATCTTCGCCGCTGGCATCTCCCGCGGTATGCAGGCCTTCGGTGTTGACGGCACGCTCGCTACCGTCTTCATGACCATGAACGTCTCCGCTCTGGCCCTGACCTCGCTCGACGCCGTCGCCCGCATCGCCCGCACCTCGTTCTCCGAGTTCTTTGCCCAGACCAACGACGCCCTGGCCATCGAGTCCAAGGCCGGCTACATGAAGGTCCTCGGCAACCCCTGGTTCGCCACGGTCGTCACCCTGCTTCCCGGTCTCGCCCTCGCTTTTGGTGGCTATGCCAACATCTGGCCGCTCTTTGGTGCTTCCAACCAGCTGCTCGGCGGCATGACCATGATCACCCTCGCCGTGTTCTGCAAGTGCACCGGCCGCAAGGGTTGGATGCTCTACGTGCCCGTCGCCTTCCTGCTCTGCTGCACCTTCACCTCGCTGGTCCAGAGCGCCATGGGCTGCATGGCCGCCGTCCAGGCTTACGGCTTCTTCGGCACCATCCCGGCTACCGCCACCACGGCCGCCGTCTCCGTCGCCGCCACCAAGGGCCTGCAGCTCGTCTTTGCCGTCCTGCTGATGGTCCTGGGCCTCATCGTCGCCGTCAACTGCCTCAAGGAGTTCTTCGGCAAGGAGGCTGGCTCCATGCCTGATGAGGAGCCCGAGTGGTCCGAGATGGGCAAGGCCGAGTACGGTCGCGCCGCTGCCGCCGAGGCTCCCGCTGACGCCGAGGCCGCCAAGGCCTAGTCGGTCGGACGGGTTGAATCTCCCATCCATTTGACTCGGAAAGACCGGGTCCGCGACTTCGCGGGCTCGGTCTTTTTTCATGCAAAAGCGGGTGACGCTCGAGTGCTCTCGCAGATGTTTTGCGTGGATAAGGGCGCGCGTTGTACCATATAGACGTATATGTGTGCATATGAAAGGGGCCCCGTGGCCAAGACGGTATATTCCGATAACCAAAATAATGTCGATGCCCTGGCTGAGCGTCTGAGCAGCCAGACATCGCTTTCTGCTGAGCGTGCCAAGCTGGTTGCCTACGACCTGCTTTGCCGCAAGGCGCTCAAGATCAAGTCGAGCGCGCTGGCGCAAATTTTCCGCTCCGTCGATAAGGAATGTGACACCAAGGCGATGCGCGATGAGCTTATCGCGGCAAATATCGTGACCAAGATCGAGGGTAGCGGCATTAACGGGCGCCCGGCGTTCTATACCATCAATGCCGAGATCCGCGATGCCCAGGAGCAGCCTGCCGAGTCCGTCGAGGATTTTGTCGTCGAGGATTCCGCTGACGTGCCTGCTGTGGAAGAAGCTGCTCCGCGTGAGCATGTCGATACCGATGAGTTGCTCGATGAGAACGTCGTGCGTGCCTTTACGGCCAAGGCAGGACGCGGCGGTTTTGGCGGGGGCGGCAAGCGCGATGCACAGCGCCGCGCCCAGCAGGAGCGCTTCCGTCGCGCCGTTGCTCGAAAGGGCGAGACGGATGCCGAGGCTGTTGAGACCGAGGTTGCTGCCGAGTCGCAGAAGCCCACGAAGGAGCAAAAGCCCGTGGAGGCCCAAGAGCCCAAGCGTCGTCGCGGTGCTCACTTTAAGGCTGCAGCGCAGGATGCCGCGCGTGAGGTTGAAGAGTCTTCTGAGGTTGCAGACGATGTTGAGGAGTCTGCCAAGAAGGCTCCGGGTTCGTGTCGTCCCGGCCGCGGTTTTGCGGGACGTGCGTATCCCGTAAAGCGTCAAGAGAAGGGCGAGTCGGTTTCGACCACCCAGGACGAGAAGGCCGCTGAGCCGGTGGCTCGCGAGCAAAAGCCTGTTGAGCCGCAGCTTGAGGTTGATGCCGAGGCCAAGGGCCAGCAGCCTACTGATGAGCAGACGGAGCAGAGCGCGTCGAGCAAGCCTCGCCGCCGTCGCCATCGTGGAGGCCGCAGTTCCCATGCCGAGACTGCAACCGAGAAGACCACGCCGCAGAACGAGGATGCGAAGGCCGAGGTTTCTTCGGGGCAGCCTAAGCGCCAGTCAGCGAAGGAGAGCAAGTCCGATCGTCCGCAGAAGCAGGCGTCTATGCCGAAGCGCGAGCGCAATTCCCAAGGCGATTCTAAGCGCAAGTCTCAGAAGAAGCCGGAGTCTGCCGCAGTAGATACTGCTGCCCAGCAGCCCGAGTCGGCCGCCCACGGCGAGGTCTCGGCGTTTGCCCTTGCCCGCGTTTTAGGCAGGCAGCTGCTCAAGGTTGTCCCCACGCCTATGGCGCTCTCCAAGATCAAGGAGCAGCAGACACAGATCGTAAAGGTCGAGGGCAAGGACGGCAAAAAGGCTCCGCAGCGCACTCAGCACAACGAGATGTCCAACCGCAAGATTGCCGAGGAAATCGCAATCATCCAGGCTTGGATCGAGCAGAACCGAGGTGCCGATACGCCGGTTGCCTCGCGCCGCCAGCGTGCCTACCAGATCTTTAACGACGAGAAGGCTTTTGACGGCAAGCACGGTGAGCGCCTGATCAGGCGTATGACCGAAAAGGGCATCAGCATGCAGGCGATCAAGGTCGCCCCCAATCGCCCCGTGCACTTTACGGGCTTCTTTACGCTGGGAGCCGACAAGCCGTTCATTATGGTCGAGAACCTGGACACCTACGACGAGATCGTCAAGCTGCTGCGTGGCCGCAAGCACGCCAAGCTCTTTGGCATCAAGGTGGGCGGCGTGATTTTTGGCGGCGGCTGCAAAGCGAGCGTCTCGCACGCACTGGATGATTATCTGGCCGAGATTGGCTATCGCTTTAACTACGTCTACTACGTGGGCGATATCGATCGCGAGGGCGCGCGCATCGTCGAGCAGGCTCGCAATGCCAATGTGGTTGAGATTCGCCTGCATGCCGGCATGTACCGCGCCATGCTCGCCGAGCATAAGCGTCGCGTGAAGGCCGGCGGAGAGTGCGAGCCCGCGGCTGCCAACCAGGGTGTGCCGCAGAACCTGGCAGCGACGATCAAGGATCTGCCCATGGTTACGCGCGTGCAGTTCCGCAACGTGCTGCGCGAGGGCGGGCGCATTCCGCAGGAGATTCTGATGACCGCAGACTATCGGGATGGCGACTCGGGAAGCTTCGACCGCATGCTCAACAACTAGGGCGTTCGGCCCCGGGAGAGTGGGGACACCGGCTTAGGTTTCCTGCTCTACAGTCCTGCTCACGACGGAGGCCACATTAAGTGGCCTCCTGTTCGTGCGGAACTCGCGATAAACCTAAGCCGGTGTCCCCACTCTCCCGGGGCCTGCGGCTACTTGGTTGTCGCATGCGGGTCGCTTTTCGGAACTGGGCTGATATTTTCTAGATGAAAGGCGCTCTTGGTCCTTATGGGCTTGGGGCGCCTGTCTTTTAAAGGTAGATTTTTGGGAGGCCGGCACTTGGAGACGTTCCTTTAGTGCCGGCACTTTAGGAACGTCTCCAAGTGCCGGCTGTGGGACGGAGGGATTCCGCGTCCGCCTTTTCGGCGGCCGCGCCCCGCTGCATCGCTTCGCTCCTTGCGTGCTGCGCTGGAAAACGCTTCGCGTTTCCTCAGCTCCGCACCCTTGCGGGTTCTCGAATCCCTCCGCTTGCCCACAAGAAAGCGCCCTGGGCCGTTATGGGCTCAGGGCGCTCAATTTTAATGGCTGGGACGGAGGGATTCGAACCCCCAACAGCCGGCACCAAAAACCGGAGTTCTACCGTTGAACTACGTCCCAATGTGTGGTGTTGCCCAAAAGCAACTCGTTTAGTTTACCCAATCTGCGAGGGCATCGCAAACGCCATCGAGCAGGCGTACGGCGAGTGTCTGCGCGTCGCTGGCCGTGAAGGTGCCGTTGTAGCGCGTCATGCCCGTGAGCTCAATGCGAATGCGAGCCGGCTTCTGCTGCGCGGCGACATTGGCGGTGCGGATGCGCTGGGCCAGGTTGTGGCACTCGGCGAGGGCGATCGTGGCGCGCGGCGCTGCATCTGCGGGCAGCTCATCGCTTGCGATCTCGAGCACCAGGTCAACGTCGGTTGGGACCTCGGAGTCGCAGAGCATCATGCCGCTGTTGTCGGTCGTTGCCGTGGCGATATTCCACATGCGCGACGCAACGCTGCGTGCGATGGGGTCCTCGCCGATAACGGCAATCTGGAAGCGCTCGAGCACGTTGGCGGCGCGAGCAAAACCGATACGGGACTCGGCTTCGGTGACCGAGGGCTTGCCCTCCCACACATGGTGCAGGCGGTTGATGTAGGCGTAGGTGTCCTGGAAGGCCATGCCGTCGGCAAACAGGCCGACATTTTCCTGGAACTGCTGCAGGGCGGCCTCGGTATGCGGACCAAAGTAGCCGTCGTCTTCGCCACAGGCAAAGCCCAAAACGTTGAGAGCGCGCTGCAGGGCCTGCACATCGGCGCCATGGAAATTGGGCATGCGCAGATAGAGAGTGCGGTCGCCCAGCTTATACGAAGCGTCTACAAGGGCGCTCCAGCAGGGGATATCGACGGCATGACCGGCAGCAAGGCCGCTGTCGAGCCTGAAGGTGCTGACGGCCTGCTCAGTGGTGGCTCCAAAGTACTTGTCGGTGACTTCGGCGGCATCAATCGTGTAGCCGAGCTGCAGGAGACGAGACTGCACGTCTTCGACGGCTGCTCCTTGCATGCCCGTTGTAATAGGTTCCATGAACGAACCCCTTTCGGCGTACCATTCGTACTATTTGAGCGTCTGTCGGATAGACAACGCAAAGGGATGCATAAACATTCACTCAACAGTGTAGCAAGTTGTGCCTAAATACGCTGCTGACAGGTTTTATAACCCCCGTTAGTTAAGGCGCTCCACAAAGAAATCTGCCATGGAGAGGAACAGCTCGCGTGCGTGCGGATCAAGCTCAACGTTCTCGATGGCCGCTTTGGCCTTAGCGGTCAGGTCGAGCGCGTAAGTGTGGGCGTAATCGATGGAGCCGGTCTCCTGGAAGATCTCCACGGCGCGTGCGAGCTGCGCGGGATCATCGGTGCCTGAGGAAAGAATCGCCTCGACCTCGTCGTGGTGGCGCTCATCAGAGAGGGCGTGTACGGCGACAAGCGTGCGCTTGCCCTCGGTGATGTCGGTGCGGAAGTCCTTGTTGGCGGCTTCCTTAGTGCCGACAAGGTTGAGCAGGTCGTCCTGAATCTGAAAGGCGAGGCCTGTGTGTAGGCCAAAGGCGCGCAGCGATTTGCTCATCGCTGCCGCCGCCGATAATGGCTCCGGCGGCAAGCGGCGTGGCTCCGCTGTAAAACGCGGTCTTGTGCGTCGCCATGTCCAGGTAGTCATCAACCGAGATATCAAAGCGCCCGTCACGGACCCAACCCAGGTCGAGCGCTTGACCCTCGATGGTGCGGACGATCATCTCGGTAAGCTCGTGGAGCACACGCAGCTTCACGTCGGACTCCAGCGTGGGGTCGTCGAGAACCGTCTTGGTGACCATGGTGAGCGCCAGGTCGCCACAATTGATGGCAAGGCCCGTGCCCTCGGTAAGGTGCATGCAGGGTTTGCCTCGACGAAGCTGTCCGTTGTCGGCGATGTCGTCGTGGATCAGCGCGCCCGACTGGAAATGCTCGATAGCTGCCGCGGCGCTGCGGGCGCTCTCAAAGCTACCGCCCACTGCGGTTGCGGCGAGCATGCAGATAAGCGGGCGGTGGCGCTTGCCGGCGTTGGCCGTAAAAGCCGAGAGCGGCGCGTACAGGTAGCGCTCGATATCGGCAGAGGTCGCCTGTCCGTCAAAGAACGTGGCCAGATAGTCGTTAATCTGGTCAAAGTGCTGGGCTAAAAAGCTGGTAAACGGACTGGACACGGGTTCTCGCATTCTTTCTGAGGTTGCATTGGTGCAATATGCAGACAACATATTGCCACATCAGGGCGTTTGGCGCGGCAGTTTTGGCGATTTAGGACAACAGGCGTGCGTTTGATGGAGCGCGCCTAAATCAGCCTAAAATGCTCGAGCGCCGCAACGACACCGTCATGATCGACGGTGTCGGTCACGTAATCGGCCTTATCCTTGAGATAGTCCGGTGCGTTGCCCATCGCAATGCCGACATCGACGGCGTTCATCAGTGAGACGTCATTGCTGGCGTCGCCAATGCCGTATACGGTTCCGTGGTGGGGGTCGAGGGCGTCGAGTACAGACTGGATGCCCCCGCGCTTCGTGCATTCGCGGGGCGAGATTTCGGTTACCTCGAGTTCGAGCTCATTAAAGCACAGCAGCGGCTCAAGTGCCTTATCTTGAGCGATGTGGTTGGCGAGCGATGTAGACATCAAGATCTTGTAGACACTGTAATGTTGCAGCTGCGTGACTGCGTCGCCCAGGGTGCGCGCGTATCCGGGAGCATCGGGCGCATCGGCACTCATGCGCACGACGCCGTTGAGGCCCTCAAAGCGGATGACCTCGCCCGATTGCTCAAGGTAGGGGGCAAGACGCTGCAGCATACTGGGCGTCATCGACAGATCGCGAATTGCGTGTCCGTTGATCTCGGCGTAACCGCCCGCAAGACAGACGATGCCGGTCCAGGGCAGCTCAAGAAGTTTGGGGTGGATGCAGCTCAGGGTGCGTCCCGTGCAGATAAAGGCCATGTTGCCGTTGGCGACAAACTCGCGGATGGCCTGCGAGACCGCCTCGTTGGGGTAGGGGGAGAGGTCCCGCTCGTCTTCGGGAAGGTCTTGGGCGAGCCTGGGGTCTTGCCAGGCGAGCGTTCCGTCGATATCGAAGAAGCAAATATCGCCGCGCTTATGGGCTGCGCTGGCGGCGGGGGAGGCCGAGGCGGTGGGCACAAATTCCGGCTCGAGGCCCATGATCTGGTCAAAATGCTCTTTAACGCGGGGAACGGAGATGCCGATGACCACCTGGGCGGTCTTGTCCGTAATGATGAGGCCCTTGGCGCCCACCGCGACAAACGACGCGTTATCTGCAACGATGGAAGGGTCTGCGACCTCGACGCGCAGGCGCGTGGCGCAGTTGGTTGCGCCCACAATATTGCCAACGCCACCTAAAAGCTGAATTACCCGCTCAGCGAGGACGTGATCTTGATCGGATCGACTATTGACCTCGTCATTGGGAGATTGCTCTTTGGCAAAGCCGCTTTCCGTTAAACGATCGATTGCCGCGCGATTGGCAACATGATCCTCGCGGCCCGGCGTCTTAAGGTCATAGACCAAGATGAGTGCTCGAAAACTAACAAAAAAGATGAGGCTAAAGGCAAGGCCGATACCGAGCGCCAAAAGATAGGCACCGGCATGCGTGCGCATGAGCGGAATAAAGTTGAAGGCTGCCATCTCAATCAGGCCGCCCGAGAAGATGCCGACGATGCCAAAGAGATTCATGGTTGTGGCAAGGCAAGACGATAAGACGGCGTAGAGCAAAAAGAGCCCGGGGTGGGTGAACATAAAGAGAAACTCGAGTGGCTCGGTAACGCCGCAAACCACCGAGGCGACGATGGCGGGCAAAAGGATGACCTTAAGGCCGGCGCGGCGCTCTGGTTTTGCGGTGGAGTAGAACGCGGCTGCGATGGCGGGAAGGCCAAAGAGCTTGACCCAGCCGGTGGCGGTAAAACCGGCCCACGGCGCAAGTTCATTAAGGGGGCGCGTGCTATGGGAGAGGATGGGGAGCAAGCTGCTCCACGTGGCGTAGATGCCGTCGTTAATGACCAGGTTGTCGTAGTAGATCGGCATGTAGAGCAGGTGGTGCAGCCCCATGGGCTCGAGCGCTCGCTCCAAAAGCACAAAGATGCCCACGCCAAAGGGGCCGACGCTCGTAAGTGCATGGCGCAGCGTTTCGGTCATTGCGTATACGGAGGGCACGATGGCGGCCGAGATAGCGGCAAGGGCAAACACGGCAAAAAAGCTGATGAGGTAGACCAGCGAGGAGCCCGAGAAGGTGCCGAGCCAATCGGGAATTTTGGCATCGTAGAAGCGGTCATGGATGGCGACGACGGTTGCCGATACCGCCAGCGGGCCGATAATGCCGGTGTCGAGCGTCTTGATGCCGTCGATGACGGTGATACCGCTGGCGGAGGTCAAAGATGACGGGTACTCAAGTCCAAGGTTGTCTCCGCTCAGCTTAATGATCTCGCTCAAAAAGAAGCAGTAGGCAAAATAGGCGACGAGAGCCTCGAGGCAGCAACGAGCCGGTTGTTTTTGGGCAAGACCGATGGGCAGCGCTACGGCAAAAAGGAGCGGGAGGCGTTTAAAGACCGTCCACGAGCCGCGCTGGATGATAGCCCAGAAAACGTACCAAGGGGTTCCGTATACGGCGAGATCGCCGACGATGTCCGCAGTCGTTGCGAGAGCGGAGACGCCGACCATGAGGCCTGATATAGAAAACAGCATGGCGGGCGCGAACATTGCCCCGCCAAAGCGTTGGATTTTTTGCAGCATGTTCTGCCTTCCGAATATCGAGGCGCGTTGCGCGTGGGGAAACGTTTAAACAATGGATTCATTGTAGAGGACCAGACGAGTGTCGTACCGGCAGTTTTGAGCGAAACCGATTTGGGCATGACGGAAACCGTCAACGGTTAAATCCTGTCGCTTTACCGATATTCGGTTTAAACAACTTTAAGAAATGCTATCGTGCCTAGCCGGAAATGAATAATGTAGAGGTGAAACAATGCCAAAAGCGATATACGAAGGAATCTACCGAGAAATACGCTCGCGCATCATTAATGGGACCTATGCGTTTCAGGAGATGCTGCCAACCGAAGCCGAGCTGACCGCGGAGTTCGGATGCACTCGCAATACCGTCCGTCGCGCCTTGGGTATGCTGGCCGACGGGATGTTTGTGCAGCCCATACACGGCAAGGGCGTGCGCGTTATTTGGCTTAAGGGCGAAACCGACATGTTGGGCGCACTCGAAGAGGTTGAGTCGTTTGGCGAGTTTGCAAAGCGCAACAATGCCGTTGCATCGACGGACGTTAAGTCTTTCGAACATCTGGTTTGCACCGAGCAACTCTCTCGTCACCTGGGCTTTAAGGTGGGCGAGGAGTTGATTCGCGTAGTGCGTGTCCGAAGCCTCAACGGCAACGCGCGCCAAGTGGACCATGGCTATTTTTTGGCGTCGATCGCCAAGGGCCTGACTCCCGAGATCGCGGCAGATTCTATTTACGGCTATCTGGAGCACAAGCGCGGTGTCAAAGTGATGGCGAGCCGTCGTACGGTGAGTGTCGAGCTCGCCAACGATGAGGACTGCAGCTATCTTGACCTCGGCAAATACAACTGCGTTGCCGTCATGGAGAGTCAGTCGTACACCTCGGATGGCATCTTGTTTGAGGTGACGCACACTCGCACACACCCCGAGATCTTCCATTACCGCGTCAATTCCAAGCGATAGCCGGCTAGCTCGCAGCCTGACGAGA
>CAJJVE010000050.1:0-10102 GCA_905196265.1 uncultured Collinsella sp.
ATATCAACACCTCCCCTCATACAAAAAATGTGACAAAGGGACAGTCCCTTTGTCACATCGCATACCAATCGCTTGTGTTGCACGCCTAGGCGAACGTGATCTCGCCGTTCTCGCAGTCCATTTCGGCGATACGGGCAAGGCTCTCAACGCGGAAGCCGCGCTCGCGGAGCTTATCGCCACCGCCCTGGAAGCCCTTCTCAACGGCGATGCCAATGCCGGCAACCTCGGCGCCCGCAGCCTCGCAGATCTTGATAAGACCCTCGAGCGCGCAACCGTTGGCCAGGAAGTCGTCGATAATCAGGACCTTATCGCCCTCGGACAGGAAACGCTTGCCCACGATAACCGGGTACTCCTTCTGCTTGGTAAAGGAATAGATGGTCGTGGCATACTGCTCGCCGTCAAGGTTGATGGACTGGGCCTTCTTGGCAAAGACCACCGGCACGCCGCCAAAATGCTGAGCTGCAATGCAGGCCATACCAATGCCCGAAGCCTCGATCGTCAGGATCTTGTTGATCTCGACACCCTCGAACAGACGGGCCCACTCGGCACCCATGTGGTCGAACAGCTCAACGTCGCACTGGTGGTTGAGGAAGGCATCAACCTTAAGGACGTTACCGGCCTTTACGATGCCGTCATGGCGAATACGATCCTCAAGCTCCTTCTCGCGGCAACGATACCGCGCGATTAATAAACGTTGTTCGATAGTCTACCACGGACCGACCCCCGCCCGCCCCACAAGCCGCATCGCACTATAAAGCTGCAAGACCAGTAGATAGGCCCGATTCGTGGCAAGCCTGTCACCACAAGCTAATGGCGGGCGCGCATCCTCACCAAACGTACCAATGTGAGCGCAAAGCCCACGGTAGCAACGGCCATCAGCACGTAGAATACCAAACGGAAGCCAAAGAGGAACACGTCCGGACGACCCGCCACATAGCTCGTGACCGTCTTGCCCATCGCCGCGCTCGTCTGTCCATACAGGATGCGCGACGCCGCCGTAATACCCAGCGCTATGCCCGCATAGCGCGCCAAGCTGCTCAAGCTGCCCGCAAAGCCAAGCGCCTCACGCGGAGCCGAACCCATATACAGCGAATTATTGGGACTCTGGAAGATCGACGTGCCGCACGACATAAACGCGACGCAGCACACAATCATCAAGATGGAAGAGTGCTCGTCAAGCGTGCTCACCGCAAAGAGACCGCACACGTACACGCCCAGGCCAACGGCCGTGGGCGCTTCACAACCAACACGGTCGGACACCGAGCCCGAAAGCGGGCCCACAAAGGCATTCACGACCGGCATCGCCAAAAACAACAGGCCGGAGATATCGGAGCTAAAGCCGTGGGCATCCTGAAAGTAGAACGGCAGGATAAACTCGGATGCGCCAATACCAACAAACACGATGAGCATGCAGGCAAGGTTGATGGTAAAGGCCGAGCTCGCAAAGCAGCGACGCGCCGCCTCTGTCAACGGCATAGGGCGTTCGCCAGCCTCCGGCTTCATATGCGGCAGCGTATAGAGTCCCACGATAAACGAGATGACGCCAATGGGCAGATTGATAAGGAAGATGCTCTCCCAGGGAAAGCTCGCCACCAGCACGCCGCCGAGCACGGGGCCGCACATCATGCCAAGAGCCACAAAGGTCGCCAGAATGCCCATGGCACGGCCGCGCTCACGCGCCGGAAACGACTCGGTGATGATGCCCATATTGTTGGCCATCGCGGCGGCACAGCCAATGCCCTGCACGAAACGCGCCAAGATAAGCACCTCGAGCGAAGCCGAAAGCCCGCAAAGCAACGAGCCACCCGTAAAGACGATTACACCAAGCTGGAACACATTCACCTTGCCGCGCACATCGCCCAAGCGGCCAAACGGCAGCATGGCGACGCACGTCGCGAGCAGATACACCGAGCTCACGAGCTGAATGCGGTCGAGACCCACCCCCAGCTCCTTTTGCATCACTGGGAGCGCCACCGTCACGATGCTCGCATCCAGACACGCCATAAAGGTCATGACGAGCACGGTGAACAGAATCGCCCATTTATTATTACCGTGGGTGTCGCCCTCTAGGGCAATGTGTTCGCGGCGCAGCTGCTCGGCAGTTTTCTCCATGTATATCCTTTCTATCTTGCAACGCAAAAACGGGACCCCAATCGCCTACAAACGGACACGATCGGGGTCCCGCCTACGGAATCGGAACTATGAGGACGTCGTCAGCCGAAAAGCCGTCCCACGCCTCGCACGCACGCTAGCCTAGCACTGCTCGAGTGCCTGCTCAAGGTCGGCAATCAGATCGGCCGTGTCCTCGAGGCCGCACGACAAGCGCACCATGTCGGCGGAAATGCCACAGGCAATGAGTTCCTCATCGTTCATCTGGCGATGCGTGGCATTAGCGGGATGCAGGCAGCAAGTGCGGGCGTCGGCCACGTGCGTGGCGATCTGGGCGAGCTTGAGGCTCTTCATAAAGGTCTCGGCCGCCGCGCGACCACCGTTAAAGCCAAAGCTCACAACGCCGCAGGTACCGTTGGGCATGTACTTCTGAGCCAGGTCATAATACTTGTCGCCCTCCAGGCCCGGATAGCTCACGAAGCGCACCTTAGGATGACTCTGCAGGAACTTGGCGACCGCCAGACCATTCTCACAATGGCGCGGCATGCGCACGTGCAGGCTCTCGAGCGAGCTGTTCAGGAAGAATGCCGCCTGCGGGTTCTGCATGGGACCGAGGTCGCGCATAAGCTGCGCAGTGGCCTTGGTAATAAAGGCGCCCTCGCAACCGAACTTCTCGGCATAGGTCACGCCGTGGTAGCTCTCGTCAGGCGTGGTGAGACCCGGAAACTTGTCCGCATGGGCCATCCAGTCAAACTGGCCGTGGTCGACGATCACGCCGCCCAGGTAGGCCGCATGGCCATCCATGTACTTGGTGGTGGAGTGCGTAACGATGTCGGCGCCCCACTCAAAGGGACGGCACATCACGGGCGTCGGGAAGGTGTTGTCGACCATCAGCGGCACGCCGTGGTCATGCGCGGCCTTGGCAAAGCGCTCAATATCGAGCACGGCGAGGGCGGGATTGGCAATGGTCTCGCCAAAGACGAGCTTGGTGTTGGGCTGGAAGGCTGCCTCGAGCTCCTCATCGGTGCAGTCGGGGGCAACGAACGTGCAGGTCAGCCCCATACGGCCCATGGTGTGGGCGAGCAGGTTGTAGGTACCGCCGTAGATGGCAGAGCTTGCGACCACGTGATCGCCGGCACCGGCCACGTTAAAGATCGCGAGGAAGTTCGCAGCCATGCCCGAGCTCGTGAGCATCGCTGCGGTGCCGCCCTCCATCTCGCAGATCTTGGCGGCAACCAAATCGCACGTGGGGTTCTGCAGACGGCTGTAGAAATAGCCCAACTCCTCCAGGTCAAACAGCTTGCCCATGTGCTCGGACGTGTCGTACTTCCACGTGGTGGACTGGTAGATGGGCACCTGGCGCGGCTCCGCATCTCCCGGGTGATACCCGCCCTGAACACACGTCGTACCGATGGTCTGCTCGCTCATATCCAACTCCCTTACTTGGGTTTTGTTTTATTCGGTTCACGATACCGCTACCCTGCACCCCTCTCAACCCATCCCCAAGGTAGGTTATGGGACAAATTGATCCGGGGTATTTATCTCAAGCCTTGGGCATTTGCTCGATAGATAAAAATGAGGCATCCATGAAGCTCTCGATGATTACACGCACCGTCACGGGTACCATAGGCGGGTACACCATGACCAAGGAGACAACGATGAAGCAAATCGATACGGCCCAGCTCGACATCACCGCCTGTCAGGCTCAGGCTGCCGAATACCACGCCCGTGGCTTTAACTGCGCCCAGGCCGTCGCCTGCACGCTCGCGCCCGCCGTCGGGCTCGACCCCCAGGTCGCCTTTACCCTCACCGAGGGCTTTGGCGCCGGTATGGGCGGCATGACCGAAACCTGCGGCGCCATCTCGGGCGCCGTGGCCATCATGGGCTTTGTAATGAGCGACGGCATGGAAAACCCCAAGACCAAGGGCCAGACCTACAAGCTGTCGCGCGAAATCGCCAAGCGTTTTGGCGAGAAGAACACGACGACCGTCTGCGGCACGCTCAAGGGCATCGGATCGGATAAGGGTCCGCTCCGCAGCTGCCCCGGTTGCATCGACGATGCCATCGAGATCGCCTGTGATGTGCTAAAGCAGCTCGCCGAGTAAACGGCAGCAACAGAAAAACGACGGCCGGCGCGCTTGGGATCCATCCAAAAGCACGCCGGCCGTCGCCGTTAGAACTCGGCAAATTCGGGAGCGCCGACCTCGATTTCCTCGCGCCCCGCCATAAGCTCGCGCATCTTGGCGCAAAATGGCTCCTGCTCCCCCGCCTTAAACACCAAGTGAAGTGTCACGGCATCCGCGTAATCGGTATCCAAAACCTTGGCGCCCGAATCCTGCGCCAAACGAAGCACCTGCTCATATTGTGGATAGGCCACATACACGTCAACGGGCACAACACTCGTCATCTCGACGATCTGCCCCGCCTCCCGAGCAGCTGCCACCGCCGTCTGCGTCGCCGCGGTATAGGCGCGCACCAAGCCACCAGGCCCCAACAGCGTGCCGCCAAAATAGCGCGTCACTACGCAGCAAACATTTTTGAGCCCCGCGCCGCGCAGCACCTCAAGCGTCGGCATACCGCTCGTGCGGCTCGGCTCACCATCATCGCTCTGGCGCTCGCGTCCATCGACCAAAATCCACGCGGGAACATTGTGTCGAGCGTCGTAATGACGCTTGCGGACCATCTCGATAAAGGCATTCGCCTCATCCTCGGACTCAATATGGACCAGCTGGGCAATAAACCGGCTCTTGCGGTCCACAAACTCGCCCGAAGCCTCAATATTCGATTGCAGAGTAAAATAGCTGTCCAACAAAGCCCCTCAACAACAAGCAAAGCAACAAACAGCCTCAATAATACGGCAAAGGCCGTACCGTTGCCCTCGCCAACAAGAACGGAACCGCCGATGATTCCGTCAACGAAAGCGAGAACCCGTCAGCGCGAGCAAGGTGCCTTGAAAGACGAGGGCATTGACCTTATGGTCATGCCCGAAGGCTTGAAAGGCAGATTGCCGCGCTGACGGGTTCGCAGCGTCAACAAAGTGCCGAGTGGGCTTGTAAGCCGGGTTCTGTCGTGAACGGTCATTTATCTTGTCTGCACGTTACCGTGCAGCTCCACGCACGCTACCCGAACGCGGACCGGGCCGGCCCATAGCGTTCCTATTCGCGCTTGCTCCGGATGGGGCTTGCCAAGCCGCCGTGTTGCCACGACGCTGGTGGTCTCTTACACCACCGTTTCAGCTTTTCCCTTTACGCCTTGCGACGCAGGTGGGAGTCTTCTTTTCTGCGGCGCTTTCCGTCGGATCACTCCGCCCGGCCGTTAGCCGGCATCCCGCCCTCTGGAGCCCGGACTTTCCTCACGCGTACTGCAAGCAGCACATCGCGCGACCGTCTAGCCCACTCAGCAGTGCAAGAGTGTAGCACACCGTTGTCACAGGCAATGGCACAACACAAGCGTTCGACACGATAAACCAAGAACCACGCTATGCAGTACAATAGTATCGTCGATGGGCAACGTCGTCAGTCGAGACGCGACCGCGCTCCGCACCCCTCCGTCTACTCGGTGCGTTCCCGCCTCCTCCCCGAGGCGGGATGTCGGCATTTTTTCATGCACCAACAACCCAATAGCCCGTGAACAGCCTAGGCGGCATTGCACACGGGCGGCATCGCGCACCTCAGCAACAAATGCAAAAAGGGACCCGTCCATTGCGGACGGATCCCTTAAAACAAGTGATCGTCAAACCGATTTACTCGGCGTCGGTCTCCTCGTCCTTCTTCTCGGAAGGCAGCGGGGTAACCTCGATCTCGACGCCCAGAGTCTCAGCAGCAGACTTCATGGACAGGGAGATACGACGACGGTCGAGGTCGATCTCCATGACCTTGACCTGAACCTTGTCGCCCACGTGGGTGACCTGAGAAGGCTGGTCGACGTGCTTGTTGGCCATCTCGGAGATGTGCACGAGGCCCTCGATGCCCTCGCCCAGGTCGACGAAAGCGCCGAACGGGACAAGCTTGGTCACAGTGCCCTCGACGATAGCGCCGACGGGGTACTTCTTGACCAGTGCGCGCCACGGATCCTCGGTGGTCTGCTTGAGACCCAGGGAGATGCGCTCGCGGTTGAGATCGACGTCGAGAACCTCGACCTCGACCTCCTGGCCGACCTTGACAACCTCGGAAGGATGGTTGACGTGGTTCCAGGAGAGCTCGGAGATGTGGATGAGGCCGTCGATACCGCCGAGGTCGACGAAGGCGCCGAAGTCGACGATGGAGGAAACGGTGCCCTGGAGACGCATGCCAGACTTGAGCTTGGACAGGATCTCGGAGCGCTCGGCCTTACGGGACTCCTCGAGCACGACGCGACGGGAGAGGACGACGTTGTTGCGGTTGCGGTCCATCTCGATGACGCGGGCCTCGATGCGGGTGCCCATGTAGGAGGTGAGGTCCTTGACACGACGGAGGTCGACGAGGGAGGCGGGCAGGAAGCCACGCAGGCCGATGTCGAGAATCAGGCCGCCCTTGACAACCTCGATAACCTCGCCCTCGACGTTCTCGCCGGAGTTGAACTTCTCCTCGATGCGGTTCCAAGCACGCTCGTACTCGGCACGCTTCTTGGACAGGACCAGACGACCGTCCTTGTCCTCCTTCTGGAGAACCAGAGCCTCGATGGGATCACCGAGTGCAACGATGTCTGCAGGGTTAGCGTCCTTGCGGATGGACAGCTCGCGGACCGGGATAACGCCCTCGGACTTGAATCCGATGTCAACGAGCACCTCGTCATGCTCGATCTTAACGACAGTGCCGTTAACGAGATCGCCCTCATCAAAGTCGGTAATCGTACCGTCGATGAGGTTGTTCATCTCCTCCTCGTTGACATCGTCAAGAGAGAAAATGGACGAGTTCTGAATCTCACTCAAAGGTGGACCCCTTTCGAACTACGGGGCCCCGATTGCTAGGACCTACAGAAGGGTGCGACAAGCACACAACGTTTAGGAACACTCGGGAGCCGACAGATACTAATGTGACGCTTATGCAATCACGTTCGTATAGGTTACGGGGAAATGAGTTCGATTTCAAGCGTGAACTGCGTTTTTTTACTCGTGTGGAGACTTTTTCGTAATCTTATGGACAGCCGTCTCCACAACTTGACGATAAGCAGTTTGCCCATACGCCTTTGAGGTAAAGTATCCGAAGCCAACGATTCTGGAACGATTTATCGAGAAAGGTGCCCGCGTGCTCAAAGCAGTCGTTTTCGATATGGACGAAACGCTTCTTAGCATCAACCTCAACGCGTTCATCCTTCGCTATTTTAAGGATGTCTCGTCGATGCTCGCGGATATCGGTCGCCGCAGCCACGGTGGCACGATGGCACGCCTCGGCACCATCTTGGTCGACCTCAACGCCAATCGCCGAAGCGGCACGGATAATCGCACCAATCTGGAGTTCTACCAAGAAGAGGTTGAGCGCCGGTGCGGCATTTGCCTCTCGGACCCACTTATCTACGAGGCGTTTACCTACTACGACCGCGAAGTTCTTCCGTACAAGAACGACGATGTCATCAACGCCCACGCCATGCCGGGCGCACACGCCGCGCTTCAGGCCGTACAGGACGCAGGACTGCGCTGCGCGCTCTTCACCAACCCCAGCTTTCCGCAGGGGGCCATCGAGTGCCGCATGGGTTGGGGCGATTTGGCCGACGCCCCCTTTGAGCTCGTCACGCACATGGGAAACACCACCCGCTGCAAGCCCGATGCCACCTACTATCTAGAGCAGCTTCAGGTGATGGGGCTCGAGCCACACGAGGTCCTCATGGTGGGCAACGATCCCAAACGCGACTTCCCCAGCCCCGCCTGCGGCATTCAAACCGCCTATGTTGGCCAAGGCAAGCCCAGCCGAGCCACCTGGCGCGGAACCATGGAAGACTTCGCCCGCGATTTCAACGCCGTAGTAGAAGCCTTCTACGAACACCAAGTAGCCAACGAACTGTCCTAACAGACTCGAGTCTTGCCGATCATGATGTTGAGGATCTCGACGTCGGTATCTTTCATACCCACACGGCCCACGTAGCCCATGCTGGCGATTGTCTGCTCAACGGTATCCTGGATCAGGCCCTCGCCGGCGCGGAAGCCGCGGCCCTGCATGGCCATATCGTGGCCCAGAATCGCAGCATCAACGGCAGCGGAAATCTTAGCCGCGCAACTCGCCTTGGCGCCATCGCACACGATGCCGCCCACGTTACCGAGCGTATTCGAGACCGTCGCGCCAATCTGCTCGCGCGTGCCACCGCACAGCCAGGTAATCGCAGCGCCGGCGCCGCACGCGGCGCAAATAGCACCGCAAAACGCCGAGAGCGCACCAATATAGCTCTTGATATGCACGGCGATAAGATCGGACAGCATCACGGCGCGCACAAGGCGCTCGTGGTCGCAACGCAGGTACTCGGCATACTCCATGACGGGCAATGCGCAGGTAATGCCCTGATTGCCCGAGCCGCACACAATGGCGACCGGCAGCGCGCAGCCGTTCATGCGGGCGTCGGACCCGGCGGCCGCACGGGCACGGGCACGGCAGGCGACGTCATCGGCACGAGCACCCAGCAGCGTACGACCCACCTCGGCGCCCCAAGCGTGCGCAAGGCCCTCGGCACTGATTGCGCCATTCAGCTCAATCTGACGCTCAACGGCAGCGCGGGCGTCCTCAATGTCACCGTCCTCGATAAAGTCGATGATGGACTCAATGCTCATAGGGGCATCGGCCTTATCCGCCGCACGCTCGGCCACCACGCGCTCGGCGCAGGCGGCACACTCCCCCGCCGACTTGCCGCATACCGGAATACCATCGAGCGTATGGCACGTGACATTAGTGTGGTGATCGGTAATCTCGACGACCGCGGTATGGCCCCCGGCCGTCGCAGTCACCTTGATGTAGAGGTTGGGCACACCTTCGACAAGCGACACATCGCAGTAGCCGGCGTCGGCGAGGAGCTCGGCCACGCGAGCGCGGTCTTCATCGTTAACGCTCTCGAGCACCTCGAGCGCGCTCTTAGCGTCGCCGCCCACGGCACCCAGCACGGCCGCGGCCTCAATACCGTGCATACCGCCCGAGTTGGGCACGGTCACGCTCTTGACGTTCTTGATGATGTTGCCCGAGCAGGCAACATCCATATGATCGGGCTCGCAACCGAGCGTCTGGCTCGCCAGTGCCGCTGCATAGGCAACGGCAATGGGCTCGGTACAGCCGAGCGCGCAGACAAGCTCGCGGTTCAAAACATCGCAAAACGCGGCATCACGAAGGGAATCGGCAGGCATAGGTATCTCCTACTTGTATAACGGGCTGGGCTCTCAATAATAATTAGCACTTTTATTTGATAACAATGCATCAAAAACCGCAACCCAGGTTCCGGCGGACGGCGTTCAAGCGCAAACTGACGGCATTAATTCATGAGAAGTAAGTCTTGTTGCATGCTAAAGCGTTTGACCAAAAAACGCCCAAGCGTTTACACAAAAGTCGCGCTATCATGCAGTCGAACGCGGTAAAACCTTTAGCAATCTCGCCGCACAGACCAGAGAGGAACTATCCATGAAGATCGGTATCGGTAACGACCACGCCGCCGTCGAGCTCAAGAACATCATCTCCGAGCACCTGAAGGAGCGCGGCTGCGAGGTCGTGAACTTTGGCACCGACACCTCCGAGAGCTTTGACTACCCCATCGCCGGCTACAAGGTGGGTAAGGCCGTTGCCAACGGCGACGTCGATCTAGGCATCCTGATCTGTGGCACCGGCGTCGGTATCAGCCTGGCTGCCAACAAGGTCGAGGGCGTACGCGCCGTCGTGTGCTCCGAGCCCTTCAGCGCCAAGCTCTCCCGCATGCACAACAATACCAACGTGCTCGCTTTTGGCGCCCGCGTCGTGGGCTCCGAGCTCGCCAAGATGATCGTCGACGAGTGGCTCGACGCCGAGTTTGAGGGTGGTCGTCACGAGCGTCGCGTTAACCTCCTCAA
>CAJJVE010000051.1:0-10058 GCA_905196265.1 uncultured Collinsella sp.
TGTAATGGGGCGGGGCACCTACCCAGGCAAACGTCTCGATCTGTAACATCTAGACCCGCTTTTGATGTCTAGATGTTACAGATCGAGATCGTTCCGAGGGACAGCTCCGTTTGTCTCAATCTGTAACAAGTGGACCCAATATTCGCCGTTAGATGTTACAGATTGAGATCTTCTGCCGGACGGTTTTGGTTTGTCTTGATCTGTAACAAGTGGACCCAATTTCCGCTTCTAGATGTTACAGATCGAGACATTTCTTCAGCTCCAACCTTTTGTCTCAATCTGTAACAGATAGACCCGTTTTGAGCCGCCACATGTTACAGATCGAGACAAACGGTCGGCCGGACTCACAACAGACAGGAT
This sequence comes from uncultured Collinsella sp., assembly GCA_905196265.1. Taxonomy (GTDB): domain Bacteria; phylum Actinomycetota; class Coriobacteriia; order Coriobacteriales; family Coriobacteriaceae; genus Collinsella. The sequence goes on from CAJJVE010000051.1 coordinate 361, forward strand.
CGGCTAACAGCAGCCGTGATCCTTTGGGGACGGAAGAAAAGGGCCCCGACCGAGAATTCGACCGGGGCCCTTGGACAGAGCTATATGTTGCTGCAAGTCGTGTGCCTGCAAGTTACTCCTCGACGAGCTCAAACTGATCGGGACCGACGCCGCACACCGGGCACACGTAGTCCTCGGGCAGCTCGGGCGTATCGACCTCAACCTCGTAACCGCAAACGATGCACACAAACTTATACGTCTTCTTCTCCTCAGCCATGATGTTCTCCTCTCGAACGCGACTGGTGATGTACTTCGCTTATTAGTATATGTTCTCAATAAAATAATGCAAGTGTTTTTACAACAATTCTAGCCTTGATAGGACGAGGCCTTCGGAGGCGTCTTGCCCTTCAGAACCTTGTGATAGTAGTCGTACGTCAGCGGCGTCTCGTCGCTCAGGCGCTCGGCATCCTCGACCTCGCCGATAAACAGTAGATGCGTACCCACATCCACAGTGTCGATCAAACGGCAGCTAAACAGGGCCGCCGCGTGCTCGGGCACATAGGGCATGCCCAGAGCCGTCTCGCGGGTCTCGTATTTGGCAAACTTGTCATAATCGCTGCTGGTGCGGAACCCAAAGTTACCGATGTAGAGCATGTCGGCAGTCTGATCGATCACGGTCAGCGCGAACGCCTTGGCCGCGGCAATGACGCCCGAGGTGACGTTGTCTTTGTTCACGGCAACCGAAATTCGCGGCGGCGCGGACGTCACCTGCACCGCAGTATTGATGACGCAGCCGGCGCGCAGCCCGTCTGCCGCGGCGCTCACCACGTACAGACCGCTCGGCATGGTAAAGAACGCAGTTTTGTCCATAACGATCACTCCCCTAACCCGGGTTGGTACCTTATGGATGTATGTACCCACAAAAAAGGCGGCGCCCATAACGGACGCCGCCTTTGAGGCATATGTGTCAAAACAGCAAGCAAGATGAGATGCCCGCAGTTGCGGTGAAATAGAGACTGAATGGCCCCTCAAACAGGCAAAACAGTCCGTATTCCACCGCAACTTATACAGAGCGCCTAGCGATTACGCTCCTTAAGCGCGCGGTCAATCTCGCGCTGGACATCGCGCTTGGCCATATCCTCGCGCTTGTCGTAAAGCTTCTTGCCGCGGCCTAGGCCCAACAGCAGCTTTACGCGACCGTCGGTATTAAAGTAGAGCTCCAGCGGCACCAGGGCATAGCCGCGATTACGCAGCTTGCCGTCGAGAAAGTCGATCTCCTTGCGGTGCAGCAGCAGACGACGGCGGCGATCAGGGTCGCGGTTCCACACGCCGCCATGGCTATAAGGGTGAATATGCAGGCCCACGAGCCAGCACTCGCCGCCACGAATCAGTGCAAAGGTGTCGGTGATCTGGCACGCGCGTTCGCGAATCGACTTGACCTCGGTACCGCTCAGTTCGATGCCGCACTCAAAGGTCTCATCGATAAAGTACTCGTGATGCGCCGAGCGATTCTTGGAGATGAGCTTGCGCTCGCGCTTACTGGGCATCGCCGACCTCCTTGGCTCCATCGGCGTTTGAGCCCGCGGCGTCGCGCTTTGCCTTGCGCTCGGCATTGAGCTCGGCGTCACTCTCGCGCACCAGTTTGATAATCGCCGCGCAGGCCTCCTCGCCCACCAAGTCGCGAGCACGCACTGTCAGGCGCGTCGCCTCCTGCTTGTCGCCGTCGCTTGCAGCATCGGTCGCGCACATAATCAAGCAGATGGCAATCTCGGCCGAAGGCGAGGTCGGCACGCCCTGCAGGGCCAGTTCACCCATCACGTGGTCGTCGCTCTCATCGGCGGCATCCGGATAGGTGGTATGGATCTTGTTGAGCAGGCGCGTCGTATGCGCATCGCCAGGGGCCAAGCGCAGTGCCAGACGCGCGCAACCCACGGCCGCCGAGATGTTCTCGGTCTCGGGCTCCAAGAAGTACTGACCTAGATTGGCGTAAGCGCGGGCGGCGCACTTGCCATCGCTTGCACGCTCCAGCACCGAGAACGAGAGCGATGCCCATTCCTGCTTGTCCTCGAGCGCGCGGAACAGCTCGGCCAAGTCCAAGCGATAGTTGCAGTTCATGGGGTCCCAACGCACGGCCTGCATCAAGGCATTACGAGCGCTCACATAATCCTGCTGGCGAATGTAGGCAAACGCCATGTCAGAGTACAGGCGGTCAAACGGCACCTCGACCTGCACGAGCTCGCGCGGATCCTTCTCCACGCGGCGATAGGCCAAGCGCTCAAACTTGCTATCGAAGCTAAAGTATTGGCGCTTCTCCTCCGTCTTGCACTCGGCGTCGATATACTCCTCGGCGAGCTCCACCAGACGCTCCAACAGCGGCGTCGCCGTAGCCAGGTCGCCCTGCGCCAGATAGTTCTCGGCATACGTGATGTCTTGCAAGCTGATGGGCAGATCCATGGCTACTCCTCGATCTGAGCGAAACACGGCAGACGCCGTATATACGGTCGATACACAAAACCCGGGTCTCTTGCGAGGCCCGGGCAATCATTTGTGGGTAGCCCGTACCAGATTCGAACTGGTGATCTCCGCCTTGAGAGGGCGGCGTCCTAAACCGCTAGACGAACGGGCCATATGTAGCAAATGCAATGGCTGGGATGGAGGGAGTCGAACCCCCATTGACGGAACCAGAATCCGCTGTCCTGCCATTAGACGACATCCCAATGACTGCATCGCTGCGCTCGGCTGTGCCTTTGCGCAAGAAAGAAATATACGGGAAGTCTCGCCGTGACGCAAGCCCCAATTTTGACTTTTTTGAAATTCAGTCAAATTGGCCTAATTTAGTCCAACCCGTGAAGGACCTGTGAAGCCGACCGCTGTACACGAAGGGCAAAACGCCGCGAGCGGTAGCCGTCAACCGTTGGCAGATTCTACCGCGAAAACGATAGCACTAGGCAACACAATCGAAGTATCAATGATCGCGTAGATATCGAGGCACCATGGACGAAGAGCTTGATTACCTATGGGAGACCCTGGGCCTCGAGATCGCTGCTGACCTTTGGCCCGAACGGGACAAAATCCATCCCACACTGCGCCCAGCCATCACGGTGATGCAGGCAAGCTACCGTCGCGCCTCATTTTTGATCATGCGGACGTCATGGCATGCGGCGCTCCCCGACCTCAAGCGCATCCAGGCAAGCCTCGTCGAGCTGTCCGGCATGCCGACCGTCATATCCGAGACGAACCTGGAGCGGCGGCAGCGCGAGCGCCTGCAGCGGCAGCGGATTCCGTTTATCTGCCCCGGCATTCAGGCATACCTGCCCTTTATGGACGAAGAGTACTGGAGCGACACGCCCGACAAGCACACAAAGATCTACGACCCACACGAATGGGCGCAGCTGGAGGACTGACTGGGGCAGGCCCGCCGGCGGAAAGTGCGTCCCAGATTTCAAGCTCAAACTGGTCCCCACTTTCCCGTAGAGCCCTCAACCGGAAACCGTGTCCCAGAATCAGCGCTCGAAACGGGATGTCATTTCCGATAGAGCGCTCAACCGGAAAACACACCCCAGAATCGCCACTCAAAACGGGACGCCCTTTCCGCCGCCGCTACAGCAACGCCTCGGTCCAAGCCGCTTCTTTGAAGCCAGGAATCGCAAAGTCGTCGCCCACCAGCAGCGGGCGCTTAACCAGCATGCCGTCAGTCGCCAGCAGCTCGTAGCACTCCTGATCCGTCATCCCCGCGTCCAGGCGCGCCTTCAGGCCCAGCTCTCGATATTTCATGCCCGACGAGTTAAAGAAGCGTCGCACCGGCAGCCCCGAACGAGCAATCCAGGTCGCAAGTTCATCGGCCGTGGGATTGTCCGTAACGATATTGCGGTCGATACACTCAACCCCATGTTCGTCCAGCCATGCCTTGGCCTTTTTACAGGTCGAGCACTTGGGGTATTCAACAAACAGTACGGTCATGGGAATCCTCCGAACATAGATCGGCCAACGCAGGTACACACCATACGAGGCGCTTCGCATGATGGGGCAATTGTAGCCCACGGGTCACACGCTAAACGAAGCGTACCCCGAATCCGCGTTTGATGAACGGCAACAGCTCCATTGCCTCGGGCGTGATATGGCCCGCAACGTTCATGCGCTCGTCACCGGGAAGATCGACCCGCGCAATCTCAAGCTCGCCTTCGTAGCGCCCATAGCCGCTATTGCTCACAGCGATCGACCCCGCCTTTCGCGGCAGGCCGGCACCGGTATCCGTCGGCACGGAATCCGGCTTAAGCGTCGTGCGCGACTCCTGAGACCTAAAGATGAGGGCGCTCGAATCGGGCCGGTCATGATGAATCTGCCCACGTACATAGGCATAGCCGGACTCAAGCTCGCATTGCAGGTCCACGTATCCGGCAGAAACTTGAGCAAACTGCGCCCAACCCGCATCGGAAAGATCGGGGTCGCCAACCAAAACAATGTCGCAATCGGCGCCATGTGTGAGCTCAAGCATGTTGAGGGCAACCTTTGACGCGCGACCGCGCTGCGCCTCAACCGTCGGCAGTCCCTCGAATACCGGCCCGCGAACGTTGGCGTCACCTGGCACAAAAGCCATGATTTCGAAGCCAAGCGCCGCAAGACGAAGATTCGTCCGAGCAATGTCCTCCAGAGCTAAACCGGTATAAGGCTTGGGATAAAAATTGTGGCAGGCGGCAAAACGAGTCGCACCGGCTTCTCGCCACGATGCGATTTCATCAGAACTCACCGTCGACGCATTGACCACAATGCGAAATTCACCGGACAGCTCCGCGACCCGCTGGGCGCTAAAGCCATAGTCCAAACGAAGGTATTCCAGCCCCAGATCGCGCAGATCTTCGATACGCTCAAGCCCGAGCAAATCGCACGTGCGCGGTCCCACATCGGCAATGAGCGCAATGCCGCGGGCGGAAAGCAGCGACAGCACATGACGGACCTTATCGGCATACGCCGCTCCCCCATCCTCGGGAATATGCAGTGAGGTAAACGCATAGCGCGCACCCGCCGCGGCGCCACGCTCAATCGTCCGCTCAATATCCTGCAGAGGGCTGGAAAGATAAATCGAAATACCCGTTTTCACGCTTCAACGCTCCTTTAAAAAAGGCCGGCGGAGCAGTTAGCCCCGCCGGCACAACCATAGCATCAAGAAATCTTCCGCGCGCCGCGAGCCCTGAGCAACACGGCTCGCGATATCAAACTACTCGCCAAAGAACTCGTTGATCTTCTGCTCGTCGACGCCAAAGAACCACGTCAGGACAAAGCCGGCGGCATAAGCAAGCAGCATAGCGGCAACGTAGCCGAGCTGCTGGCCAGGAACGACGATCAGCAGGCCAAACAGACCGGAAACGCCCTGAGAAACCGTGCCGATGTGAAGCAGTGCTGCAAGCGCGCCGCCAAATCCGGCACCCAGGCAGGCCGTCACAAACGGACGAACGAGCGGCAGCGTAACGGCGTACATCAGAGGCTCGCCCACGCCCAGGATGCCAACGGGGATGGACTCTGCGACGTACTTCTTGAGCTTGGCGTTCTTGGTCTTAAAGTACAGCGCCAGACCGGCACCGACCTGGCCGCCGCCAGCCATCATAAGGATGGGCAGCAGGTAGTTGATGCCCTTGGTAGCGCCGTCGGGATCGTTGAGCATAGCGTGGATCGGCGTGAGCGCCTGATGCAGGCCGACGGACACCAGCGGCAAGAAGCCCGCCGACAGGATATAGCCGCCCAGGACGCCCAGCTTCTCGAAGATAAAGGTGAGGACGCTAAAGATGGCAGTCGTCAGCCATGCGCCAACCGGCTGGATGACGAGCATCAGAGCAAAGGCGCCGATGATGAGCACCAGCAGCGGGGACAAGAACGTGTCGAGTGCGTTGGGCATAACCTTGCGAATCTGACGCTCCATCCAGGCAAAAAATGCGCCAGCGATGAGAGCCGCGATCATGCCGCCCGCTGCGGGGTTGTACTGCGCACTGGTGAGGGGCAGCAGAATGGCAGTGGCAGGATCAGCCGCGCCAGGCGCAAGCAGGGGCATGGCACTGTTGGCGATACACATCATGCCGGCGATGCCGCCCAGCGCAGCGGAGCCACCAAACTCACGTGCCGCGTTATAGCCCACCAAGATGGGCAGATAGGCAAACAGGGCCCAGCCCATGGAACGAATGCCCTGGTACCACCACTCGCCTGCAAGCGCGCCTGCCGTCGAGACGTTAATGACGTTGCAGATACCGTTGATGAGGCCAGCCGCAATGATGCCGGGAAGCAGGGCGACAAAGACATTGGAAATCTTCTTGAGGAAGGCCTGAACCGGCTTGGACTCGTACTTGGCCTTCTGCGCGGCCTTGTTTGTGGCCGCAGCGTCAACCACGCTCTCGTCAGCAACGCCTTTCGCGAGGCCGGTGAGCTTGGAGAATTCCTCGAGCACCTTATTCACCTTGCCCGGACCCAGCACGATCTGCATCGTGTCATCCTCAACCAGGCCCATCACGCCGTCGAGCGCCTTAATACCCTCCGTGTCGACGTTGCCCGTGTCTTTGACGGTCACGCGCAGGCGCGTCATGCACGCCGCGTTTGCAAGCACGTTGTCTTTACCGCCCAAAAGGTCCAGCAGCTTTTGAGCCAGCTCTTTGTTCGTCATAACTCCTCCTTGTATTGGGTATCTCGTCTAGATGTCATATCAGCTCACGCCGTGCACCTATTGGGCATCGGCATTGCTCTTCTCATGGCCACTCACCGCAGTACGGACATGGCCGTGCGCCCGTTCAAGAGCTACCGCAGCCTGCTCGGCATCGCAGTCCAACAGCACCGAGACAATAGCGGTTTTTACGTGGCCGCCGGCATCCGCAAGCGCCTGAACAGCGCGCTCGCGCGTGCAGTCGGTCGCTTCCATCACGATGTTCTGGCCGCGCACCACCAACTTCTCGTTCGTCTGCTGTACATCGACCATCAGGTTTTGGTACACCTTGCCGATCTTGACCATGGCACCGGTCGAAATCATGTTAAGAATGAGCTTTTGGACCGTTCCCGCCTTGAGCCTCGTTGAGCCGGTCAGCACCTCGGGACCGGGCACGGGCTCAATGGCAAGATCTGCGCTCTCCCCGATCTTCGACCCTTGGTTACAGGCAATTGCAATGGTCTTGCACCCAGTTGCCTTGGCGTACACAAGGCCGCCCACCACATAGGGAGTACGACCGCTTGCCGCCAGGCCAACGACAAGATCCTTGTCCGAGAGTCCACGCTCCCGCAGGTCGCTCGCGCCAAGCTCCTCGCTGTCTTCGGCACCTTCGACAGCCTTGATAAACGCCGTCTCGCCCCCGGCAATGAGCCCGACAACCAGATCGGGCGATACGCCAAACGTAGGCGGGCACTCCGAAGCGTCAAGCACGCCCAAACGACCACTAGTGCCCGCGCCCATGTAAAAGACGCGACCGCCGCGCTCAAGCGCCTCGGCAGCCCAGTCGATTGCCGTGGCAACCTGTGGCAACACTTTCGTAACCGACTGGACGGCGCGAAGGTCCTCATCGTTCATCGTCGTGACGATTTGCAGCGATGTCATCGTGTCGAGGTCCATTGACTTTTGATTTCGCTGTTCTGTCGTGAATTTCGTTAAATCAAGCATTTTGTTCACCTCATCTTTCCTGTTTCTCGATGTAGTTTTGCTTGATGGCATGCGTCGCCCGTTCGTAATCGCTCGCAACGTAAGCAGCGTAGAGGGCATCGACAACCATAAGCTGGGCCATACGCGAGGCCATGGCACCGCTGCGGACCAAGGGCTCGCTTGCAGCAACGCCGAGCACGGCATCGGCCACGGTGGCAAGCTTGGACGATCCGTCTACCTTGGTCACGGCCACAACGGGACAGTTGTGGCGTTGGGCCTCGGCAGTGCAGTCCAGCACTTCTTGCGTTAAGCCCGAGTAGCTAAAAGCAATGCCGATATCGCCTTCGTGCATGTTCTTGGCGCACAAGAGTTGGTCGTGCCAGTCATCGTACAGATGGCATTCCTTGTCGACACGCATGAGCTTTTGTGCCAGATCGTGAGCAACTAAGCGAGAAGCACCAATACCGAACAGATTGACCATGCGCGCCTGCTTAAGATAGGCTGCGCATCGTTCCAAAACGGCGTAATCGAGTGTTCGCGCCGTCGCCTCGATCGTACGCACGTTGCTTTTCATCACCTTCCCCACGATTCGCTCGACGCTGTCATCCATGGAGATGTCCTCGAGGGCAACGTCCTTTCTGTCGCCCAAGAGCGCAAGTTCGGCAATCAGTTCGCGCTGAAACTCCTTGTAGCCCGCAAAACCCAAACGCTTGCAAAAGCGCAAAATGCTCGAGGGCGAGGAGAACGTGGCATCGGCAAGACCGCGGACGGACAGCCCGACCACCTCATGCGGATGAGCGCTCACATATGCGATGACATTGCGCTCTGCCGGGCTCGCGCTGAGCTCACGCTCACGAAGCCTTAAAAGCAATCCGTTTGCCATCTCAAACACCTCCGTTGAGAAGAATTAAAGACCAAAGAATGATTCGTACCGGATATAAACAGCTTTTACGGTACATTGTGCCGCATCATGGTGCACAAGGGGCGAGCGTTCTACCGCTCGCCCCTCAAATCCGACCGCTCGGAAATACACGCGACACAAAATGATTCATCGAGGTCGCATTATTCGTAACAGAGTTGTTAACGGCGTCTCGCATGGGCGCCGATGGGGCACGTCACGTGGTGCACCCATGCGGAGACCAGCAATACCAACAGCATGGCGGTGACATAGCCCGCGGCATCGAAGCCCAGATCGATTATGTCGAAATGACGACCAGGAACAAAGATCTTGTGCACTTGGTCACCGACAGAGCAGACGGCGCAAAAGAGCAGAGCGAGTACGTACCGGAATCGCGCGCACGGCAGGCACTCGCCCAGGCACGCCGCTGTCGCCGAAGCAAACAGTCCCACAAAGAAGAACTCAACGGTATGTGCGACGCGACGAATGTTGGCACCCATCCACAGACGAACGGGCGCAAGCGGGTCGGGATGAACGGTGGCAGTCGTTGAATCCGCGTCCTCGACGGCATCCCCCGCCTGGGACTCCTGCGCGGCGTCGGGCCCCACGTCCGCGGCCCGTCCTTCCACCGCACGCGCGGTGGACTCGCTGAGCGACGACGTCTGCTCCACGTTTTGCTCCGTCAGTATCCAAATACTTGCCAGCGTCACGACCAGCAGGACAACCGAAATCCATCCGACTATGTGCTTCACACGCGCCAAGGGCTAACCTCCGTCATTTTTTGAGCAGCAGCGAGTGTACCCCCAAACGCGGTTGTCGCCGTAGCGAAATCCAAAATGTTCGAATCGGGGCGCCAAAGGACCGTGGCGACCCTACTCCATCTCGCGCATCCAGCGATCGAACGTCCCCACGCACACGCCTAGCCGCTTTGCCGCCTGACTCCGCGTGATATCACCTGCCTCGTAAGTATCGCGCACCAGCTCGAATTGCGGAGGACAGGGCTTGCGGGGCCGGCCAAAGCGCACGCCGCGCGCTCGCGCCGCTGCAATGCCCTCGGCTTGGCGCCGGTGAATATTCTCGCGCTCCACCTGCGCCACATAGCTCAGCAGCTGCAAAACAATATCGGCAATCAACGCGCTCGTCACGTCCGACCCACCACAATCTCTGGCGCGCGTGTCGAGCAATGGCATGTCCAGCACCACGATGGCGGCGCCG
>CAJJVE010000052.1:0-10057 GCA_905196265.1 uncultured Collinsella sp.
AGGTTGCTACTCTACAGTCCTGCTCACGACGGAGAGCACATTAAGTGCTCTCCTGTTCGTGCGGAACTCGCGACAACCTTAATATGTCTCAGGCCCGCCCCCTCCGCCGCACACTGGGAACGCCACGTAGATGTCTGCTAAACCTTGCTCGCTCAGGCTAATGACTTTGTTGAGGGTCCACTATTTGCTGAAGGGTGAACTTGCATTGCATTGGCTCGTCTTCTGCTTGTGGCTTTGCCTCATCGAAATCGAAGATCATGATGGCACAGTTGGGGAGTTTTGCTGGGAGCTTGAAGCCCTCTGGGGCTGCAGCCTTAATGAATTGGCGGCTGGCGCTGCCGTGGCTTACTGCTAGGAGGGTTTCGATGCCCTCGGCGCCCATGAGATTGGTGAGGGTGGCTACCATGCGTTCTTGCAACGCTTTGCTTCCCTCTCCTCCGAAGGGGACCAGGTCCTCGCCCGGATCCCAGACGTCGGTGGGAAGGGCATCGTGGGGACCTTCTTCGAAGGTGCCGTAGCAGCGCTCGATGATGCCTTCGCAGGGCTCGACTGCTGCGTCCGGGCCGAGGAGCTCGCATGCGACGAGCTGAGCTGTGTCCATGGCTCGGCCTAAGGGTGATGAGGCCACTTTGTCGGGAACGACGTTGTGGGCTTTGAGCCATGCGGCTGCCATCCCGGCTTCCTGACGGCCCAAATCGGTGAGCGGTGAATCGCAGCGACCCTGGACGAGCTTTTTAACGTTGAATTCTGTCTGGCCGTGGCGGAGTAGGTATAGGCGCTTCATGCTCTCCCCTTCTGTATAACTTGCTTTACCGGCGCAGCCCTACTCGTGGGTATGGCCTACGTAGTCTTCGTCGATCGTAATCTTGGCAATCGACTTGGGGTATTCCGATTCGACTCGTTGTGCCAGCGCGTGCTTTACGTCTTCGGCACTCATCTGCAGATCTGAGGGACGCACGCAGTCAAAGATCACGTTGGTGTGCGTAGGACCCGGCACGCAGCGAAGGTCGTGAATCGAAAGGCGGCTATCGATCTCCTGAGCCATTGCGTTAATGCGTAAACGCATGCTCGCCACCTTGGGGTCGTCGGTCACGATGGGGTCGTAATGGAGCGTGACAATCATGCCGTCTTCGTTCCTAAACGCCTGCTCAATATTGTCGAGCGTGTCGTGACTTTCCATCGGGCTGGCTTCGGCCGCCATCTCGGCGTGAGCGCTTGCGAACTTCCTGCCCGGGCCGTAGTCGTGAACCATCAAATCGTGAACGCCCAAAACGCCGGGATAGCTCATGATCTTGTCTCGAATGTGCTTGACCAGCTTAGGATCGGGCGTCTGGCCCAAAAGCGGGCTCACCGTATCCTGGATGAGTTCAAAACCGCTCCAGCCAATATAGGCACCAACGGCAAGGCCGACCCAAGCGTCAAGATTGATGCCCGTCACCTGCGAAACAACTGCGCACGCCAGCACGGCACCCGTGGCAAGGACATCGTTCTTGGAATCCTGAGCCGTCGCATGCAGTGTCTCGGACTCGATACGGTCGCCGAGCTTTTGGTTGAGGGCCGCCATCCAGAGCTTTACGACCATCGAAAGCACTAGAACTGCCACCAGGGCAAGCGAGAACTCGACAGGTTCGGGGTGGATGACGCGCTCGACCGAGGACTTCACCAGCTCAACGCCAATCAGCAGCACGAGTGCCGCCACGACCAGACCCGAGAGATACTCGTAGCGACCGTGGCCGTAAGGATGCTCGGGGTCGGCCGGCTTGCTCGCCAGCTTAAAGCCCAGCACGCTCACGATATTCGAGCTGGCATCGGACAGGTTGTTCATGGCATCCGCAACAATCGAAACCGATCCCGAAACCACACCAATTGCACCCTTCGCAGCACAAAGCGCAACATTGGCGACAATACACACCATGCCCGCTAACGTGCCCACACGCGCACGATCGCCCTGTGCGCGCCCAACAATCCACTCGACCATCTACATCCGCCCCCACGGTACTACCTATATATCTATTGCTCAAACGGATTGTAGTGTAGCCACTTTGTCCTCAAGATACAAAAGGCCGCAGCCCACACGAGCCACGGCCTTGGAACACGACAAAGGGATCGTCCTTTTGTCGCACAGGTTTATGCGCTTACTTCAGCAGCGCTCGCCACTGTTTCGGGCGAATCGCCTCCGTCCCCCGTCGCCTGTCCCTTCGCCGGCACCACGCCAAAGCAGTAGCTCAGCGCCGCAGACACCGCAAATGCCGTACCGCCGGCAGCGCAGCACCACAGCAGGTTCGGGATGCCGCCCGTGGCAAAGCCAATGACCATGAGGACATTCGTCATGCCGATGGTATAGGCCGTAACGTGGCCCACGGCCGCAACAAGGCCTCCGACGGCGCCGCCAATGGCCATGCACGTCAGGCACCTGCCATATTTAAAGCCGCAACCGTACAGCGCCGGCTCGCTTACGCCGCCAAGAACACCCGAGATTGAATAGCCCAGCATGAGCGTCTTCTCGTCCTTATCCGCAACGCGGAGCGACGCGCCGAAGGGCATGCCCCAAACGGCAAACGTTGCCATCGTCGCGGCGATCAGGATGCACGAATCCGTTCCCACACTCATAAACTGCGCATAGGCGAGCGATAGGACAACGTTGCTGACGCCCGCGATCTTAAGGAACTCCCAGCCCGCGGCAAGCCCCATGAGCGTGAACAGCGACACGATGCCACCGGAATTGCCAAGCATAAACATAAGCTGGCCCAACAGCATGCCCAAATAGCTGCCCGCCGGCGCCGTAATACACAGCGAAACCGGAACCATAACAAGCATGGTCGCAAACGGAACAAACGAAAACGCCACGGCCTTAGGGATAACGCGCTGAAAGAAACACTCCACTTGCCAAAGCACGGGTACCGAGATGAGAATCGGAATAACAGTCGTCGTGTAATCGTTGACCGGCGCGGGAAGCAGGCCATACACGGAAGTCATCGATGCCCCCGTCGTCGATGCGGCATCGACGAGCTTAAGCAGATCGGGCGCAATCAATACGCCGCCCAGCATCATGCCCAGCTGCTCCGAGCAACCGAGCTGGCGGGCGGCCGCCCAACCAAGATAAATGGGCAAAAAGTAGTAACCGGCGTTATAGAGCCAACTGTAGAACAGGCGATAGATATCGGAATCGGCAGACCACAGGCCCAGCATGCCTTCGCCCATAATGACGGCGACGGTGCGGAACAACGCCGCGCAGACAATAAACGGCAGCGCCGACATCATGCTTTTGGACAGATAATCCACCACAGCCATGGCGTTTGATGAGACCGTCGTTGTAAACGAGGTGTTAGAAACTTGTGACACAGGAACCCTTTCCCAATGTGACATGCGGACTGTCCCTTTGTCACATCGTGCGATACTGACCGATTGCGCGGTACTTTTCGTAGCGGAGGTTTGTGAGGGTCGCGTCGTCGAGCCGCCCAAGCGTATCGAAGGCATCAAATGCCGAGGACATGACGGCGCCGGCGATCTCCTCATGCGACAGACCCCTATCGTCAACAATGCCGTCGATGATACCGAGCGCCAACAGATCGGGAGCCGTGAGCTTAAGCGCCTCGGCGGCCTCATTCGCGCGCTCGGTATCCTTCCACAGAATCGACGCACAGGCCTCGGGGCTCACGACCGAATAGGCCGAGCTCGAGAGCATCAGGATGCGGTCGGCCACGGACAGCGCCAGCGCGCCACCAGAGCCGCCCTCGCCTGTTACCACCGAGACAATCGGCGTCTTAAGGCCGCTCATCTCCATGAGATTCTGGGCGATAGCCTCGCCCTGACCGCGTTCCTCGGCACCGATGCCGCAAAACGCGCCCGAAGTATCGACCAGGCACAGAACCGGCCGACCAAACTTTTCGGCTTGGCGCATCAGGCGACGCGCTTTACGGTAGCCCTCGGGATGCGCCATGCCAAAGTTGCGGCGCATACGCTCTTTGGTCGTGGTGCCGCGCTCGATGGCGATGACCGTTACGGGGCGCCCGTCCTTCCAGCCAATGCCAGCCACCACAGCGGCGTCGTCGCCAAAGTAACGGTCGCCGTGCAGCTCCACAAATCCATCCAGGCCCAGCGAGATCACCTCGCCCGCCGTGGCGCGATCTGCCGAGCGGGTCTGCTTGACAATCTCGAGCGCGGTTTTTGGCGCCGCCGCGCGCTTGAACAAGTGCCCCAGCTTTTTGCCGCGGCGACCCGTATGCACGATCTCATGCGGTGCCCCCAAGCCGGGCGCGTGCCCTTCGTGCAGCGCCAGCAGCTCGCCTACCGTGAGCGCAATCTCGCCGCGCGGAACAACGGCATCGCAAAAGCCGTGCTCCAGCAAAAACTCGGAGCGCTGGAATCCCTTGGGCAGGCGCTTGTGCATGTTCTGCTCGATCACGCGCGGGCCGGCAAATGCCGTCAGGGCATCGGGCTCGGCCAGGATAATGTCGCCCTCCATGGCGAAGCTCGCGGTTACGCCTCCGGTCGTGGGGTCGGTGAGCACCGTGATATACAGGCCGCCCGCCTCGCTGTGGCGCCTAACCGCCGCAGAAATCTTGGCCATCTGCATAAGCGATGTCACGCCCTCTTGCATGCGCGCACCGCCCGAAACGGTAAAGCCGACAACTGGCAATCCCAGCTCGGTCGCACGCTCAAATGTGCGACAGATCTTCTCGCCCACCACGGAACCCATCGAGCCCATCATAAAGTTGGCGTCCATAAAGAAGAACGCGGTATCGCAACCGCAGATTTTGCCCCTGCCGCACACAACGGCGTCGCGCTCGCCCGAACGCTCGCTCACGCTCTTGAGCTTGTCGGCATAGCCGGGAAACGAGAGGAAATCCTCCGACGCCAGATTAGCATCCCATTCCTCAAACGTGCCCTCGTCGACCGTCATGCGCATGCGCGTGCGACCGCTCACGCGGAAGTGTTTGCCGCAACGAGGGCAGACCTCGAGGTTGTCGTGTAGGCGTGCCTCATCGATCACACGGCGGCACTCCGGGCACTTGATAAACACGTGGCGCGCGGGAAACTCGGCGCACGACTCGGTTATCGGCCCCTCAAGGACATTGACCGTCTTCGCTTTTCTATTCATCAGCATAGAGATGCCCCATCAGATCGGTGTGATACATGCCCGACAAGAACTCGTCGTTTGCCAGCACGTCGAGCTGAAGCTCGCTGTTTTCGCTCACGCCCTCAATCACGAGCTCGCCCAGGGCCGAGCGCATCTTGCGAATGGCGCCGTCACGCGTGGGCGCACACACGATGAGCTTGCCGAGCATGGAGTCGTAGTACGGCGGAACTGTCGCACCGGTAAACATGGCGGAATCCCAGCGCACGCGCGGACCACCCGGCACACGCAACGCGGTGACCGTTCCGCATGACGGCAGAAAGTCCGGCGTCTCGGCATTGATGCGGCACTCCATGGCGTGGTTGCGGACCGGCATGTCCTCCTGCTCAAAGGGCAGAGGCTGGCCGGCTGCCACGCGCAGCTGCCACTTGACCAGGTCGGTATCGGTCACAAACTCCGTAACCGGATGCTCCACCTGCAAGCGCGTGTTCATTTCCATAAAGTAGAAATTGCCGTCGTCCGAATACAGGAACTCGATGGTACCGGCTCCTTCGTAGCCGACGGCACGAGCCAGGTCACGCGCTGCCTTGTGCATGCGGGCACGAATGTCGTCGTGTCCGTCGAGGCACGGCGCGGGGCTCTCCTCGATCAGCTTTTGGTTGCGGCGCTGCACCGAGCACTCGCGCTCGCCGAGCGAAAACACACGGCCCTGCTTATCGGCCATAATCTGCACCTCGACGTGGTGCGCCGGCGCGACGAACTTCTCCATGTAGCACTCGCCGTCGCCAAAAACGGCCTCTCCCTCGGCGCGCGCTTCAATAAAGGCCTTTGCCGCATCTTCCACGCGCTCGACCTTGCGAATGCCGCGACCGCCACCGCCGGCGCGTGCCTTAATAAGCACGGGGCAGCCAATGCGCTCGGCCTCGGCTGTTGCCTCCTCGGGACTTTTGAGCAAATCGCAGCCCGGCACGATGGGCACGCCCGCCGCGGCAGCCGTTCGACGTGCGGCGTCCTTGTCACCCATGCTGTCGATGACCTCGGCCGAGGGGCCGACAAACGCCAGGCCATACTTGTCGCAGTCGCGCACGAAGCTCGCCTTCTCGGAGAAAAAGCCATAGCCGGGATGAATTGCCTTAGCTCCCGACTTTACGGCACAGGTGAGCACAGCATCGTCGTTGAGGTAGCTCTCGGCAAGACGCGGGCCGCCGATGCAATACGCCTCGTCGGCAAGCTGCACGTGCAGCGCGTCCGCATCGGCCGTGGAATAAACGGCGACGGTCTTGATGCCCATATCGCGGCACGCACGGATAACACGGACCGCGACTTCGCCGCGGTTGGCGATGAGCACTTTGTCGAACATGAAGCCTTCCTTAACTTTCGTGCATGAGTGCAAAAGACATATCGGCGCGGCAGCAAACCTCACCGTTGACGCTCGCAGTACCCGTCGCAAAGCGGAACGGCCCGCGCGCACGCGTGATGGAGCACACCAGATCCACCGTGTCGCCCGGGCGCACCGGACGCTTAAAGCGCACCTTGTCCAGACTCGTGTAGAACGGCGTCGCGCCGCGCGCCTCCTCATCGCCCATCAGCAGCACGCAGCAGTTCTGGGCGAGCATCTCGCACTGAATCACGCCGGGGACCACCGGGTTTCCCGGAAAATGCCCCTGCAAAAAGTACTCGTCGCCCGTAATCGTGATCTTGCCGTGGGCCTCGTCGCCCACCAGCTCGGCTTCGTCAAGCAAAAGCATCGGTTCGCGATGCGGCAACAGCTTCTTGAGCTCTTCTTTGTTCATGGATATCACCTATCCGATCCTCATGAGGCAGCCGCCAAACTCCACGAGGTCGCCGTCGGCTACGCAGATCTCGAGCACCTCGCCATCCGCCTCTGCCGTCACCTCGTTGAGAACCTTCATGGCCTCGATGATGCAGAGGGTCTCGCCGGCCTTGACCTTGGAGCCCACGTGCACAAACGGTTCGTCGCCCGGCGCCGGGGCAGCATAGAAAACGCCGACCATGGGAGCGGTCACCTCGGTGCCCTTAGGCTCCGACACGGCGGTAGGTGTCTGCGCGGCGGGTTCCGGTGCGGTGGCAGGCATGGCGACAGGAGCCACCGCCGGAGCAGTCACGGCACCCGGCATAGGCATGGGCACGGCGACCGGCTGCGTGGCGCTCGCGCGCTCGAGTTCGACCGCGGTGCCATCGGGCTCCTCAACGCGTACGCGCGTGAGGCCGCGGTCCTCCATAACATCGGCTATCTCGGCAATTCTTTTGGAATCCATGCTCTAGCTCCTCGTATATCTACGCAGCGCGATGGCGGCGTTGTGCCCGCCAAAGCCCAGGTTGGTCGAAAGCGCCCAGGTAAGATCGGCGCGAACCGCGCGATTAGGCGTGTAATCAAGATCGCAGGCGGGATCGGGTGTGTGGTAGTTAATGGTCGGGGGCACCACGCCCTGCTCGAGCGCCATGGCGCAGGCCATGACCTCGATGGCGCCCGTGGCACCGATCATGTGGCCGGTCATCGACTTGGTCGACGAGACGTGCGCGGCGCGCGCCGCATCCTCGCCGAGCGCACGCTTAATGCCCGCCGTCTCGGACGAATCGTTGAGCTTGGTCGAGGTGCCGTGAGCGTTGATGTAGAGGCCCTCGGAAGGCTTAACGTCGCCCTCGGCCACCGCCAGCGATATCGCACGGGCGATGCCTGCCGCGTCCGGGTCGGGACTCGTGATGTGGTAGGCATCATCGGTGTTGCCGTAACCCACGACCTCGGCATAAATGTGCGCACCGCGCGCCTGCGCATGCTCCATGCTCTCGAGTGCCAGCACGCAGGCGCCCTCGCCCATCACAAAGCCGTCGCGGTCTGCATCGAACGGGCGGCAAGCCGTCGACGGGTCAGGATTAGTGGTGAGAGCACGGCAGGATGTAAAGCCCGCAACGGCATCGGGGATGATTGCGGCCTCGGCGCCGCCGGCGAGAATCGCATCGGCATAACCATGCTTGATGGCGCGGAACGCCTCGCCCACGGCATGTGCCGAGGTCGCGCAGGCGGTCACCACGGGCAGGGTCGGGCCCTTTGCCTTGTGGCGGATTGCGATATTGCCCGAAGCCATATTGGGGATCATCATCGCGATCATATAGGGCGATGCACGGCGAGGCCCCCGATCGGCAATCGTGTGGACGTTGTCGACGAGTGTCTGCATGCCGCCCACGCCTGAACCCACGTAGACGCCCAGGCGCTCGTGATCGATGGCGCCCTCGACATCAAAGCCCGCATCGTGCATGGCCTCGTCCGACGCTGCCAGGGCAAACTGAACGCAGGGGTCCAGGTGCTTGGCGTCACGCTTGCCAAAGTACTCGTTGCCGTCAAAACCCTTGACCTCGGCCGCCACCTTAACGGCAAACGCATCGGTATCGAAGTGCGTGATCGGGCCGATGCCGCACGTGCCGGCGCACATGGCCGCCCAGGTAGCAAGCGCCGTGTTACCGAGCGGCGATACGGCACCGATACCGGTGATTGCAACTCTCTGTTCCATCATGGTCTCCTCATTCAAGCCGTTGTTCGGCCCTGGTTTCTACATCGCCATTCCGCCGTCGACGCGCACGACCTCGCCCGTAATGTAGGCAGCCGCATCACTCGCCAAAAAGCGCACCACGCCGGCCACTTCCTCGGGGTGCGCCATGCGCTTTAGGGGAATCTGCTCCTCGGTTGCCGCGCGAACCTTATCCGATAGCTTTGCCGTCATATCGGTCTCGACAAACCCGGGGGCGACCGCGTTCACTCGTACGCCGCGTGGCGCAAGCTCGCGCGCCACCGCCTTGGTCAGACCGATGACGCCCGCCTTGGAGGCGGCGTAGTTGGCCTGCCCGGCATTGCCCATCAGGCCCACAACCGAGCTCATGTTGATGACGCAACCGCCGCGCTGGCGCATAAAGGTCTTGGTGAGCGCGCGCGTCGTATTGAACGTGCCCTTGAGATTGACATCGAGCACGCGGTCGAAGGCGTCATCGCCCATGCGCATGAGCAGGCCATCGCGGGTGATGCCGGCGTTGTTGACGAGCGCCCAAATGGAGCCAAAGTCGTTGAGGACCGTTTCCACGCACGCGTTGACGGCAGCGGGATCGGCCACGTCGCATTGATATGCGCGCGCCGTGGCGCCAGCCGCCTCGCAGGCTTCGCACGTCTCGCGCGCTGCATCTGCGCTACCGGCATAGACGACGGCGATATCAAAGCCGTCCTCCGCCAGGCCCACGGCACAAGCGCGACCGATGCCGCGCGAGCCGCCCGTGACAAGCGCCACGCGACGTGAGTCGTTGCGCTCGAGCGCGCCGTTGTTCAAGTTGCCCATGTCATTCCTTTCGGGTTACAGCCCTGTGAACTATGCGAGCTCGTCGGCAATAGCTGCGACCTGCTCGGCCGTTTCGCACGAATACACACGAACGTCGCTCAACGTACGCTTGACCAGGCCGGACAGCGTTTTGCCGGGGCCGACCTCAATAAACGTGTCGATGCCTTGATCCTGCAGAGCATGCAGCGTGTCGACCCAGTGCACGGCATGACTCACCTGGTTGGCCAGCACCTCCGATGCCGCCTGCGGGTCGGCCGGATAAGGCGCCGCCGTCATATTTGCCATAACAGGAATGAGCAACGGGGACGGCGCGTGACCGGCCTCAATATATGCAGCAAGGCCACAGGTCGCCTCGGCCATATAGGGGCTATGGAATGCACCCGACACCGCGACCTTCATGGCCCGGCCACCAGCCTCTTTTACCAGGACGTCGAGGGTCTGCAACGCATCGGGCGCTCCGGCCACAACCGTCTGCTGGGGGCTGTTGTAGTTGACCGGCCAGCAGTCCTCGCCGGTCTGTTTTGCCAAGCCCTCGACCTGCGCCGCATCGAGTTTGATGACGGCGCGCATTCCGCCGGGATGACGCTCGGCCGCCGTGGCCATAAGCGCCGCGCGCTCGCACACAAGCTCAAATCCC
>CAJJVE010000053.1:0-9590 GCA_905196265.1 uncultured Collinsella sp.
GAACTCGGCGAAGTCCTCGTCGGTGGCAAAGAGCGGATCCAGACGCTCGACCTCGGCACCCTGTGTGTCACCCAGCTCATCGATGGCCTCGATGAGCTGCGGGAACGTGCTGAGCTTGTTGGACTCGTGCGCCATGGCGGCACCGCTCGCCACAAACAGGTGAGCGTTTTGGGGCACGATACGGTGCTCCTCGTCCAGGTTGAGCGTGAGGTAGAAGCGGTGGCGCAGCTCGGAGAGATACTGCAGCGGGCCGCCCAGGAAGGCGACGTTGCCGCGGATGGGACGGCCGCACGCCAGGCCCGAGATGGTCTGGGTCACGACAGCCTGGAAGATGGAGGCGGCCACGTCCTCGGGGCGGGCACCCTCGTTGAGCAGCGGCTGGACGTCGGTCTTGGCAAAAACGCCGCAGCGGCTGGCGATGGGATAGATGGTGGTGGCGTTGGCCGCGAGCTCGTTGAGGCCGCTGGCGTCGGTGTGCAGCAGAGTGGCCATCTGGTCGATGAACGCGCCCGTGCCGCCGGCGCAGGTGCCGTTCATGCGCTGCTCGATGCCGTTGTCGAAATAGATGATCTTGGCGTCCTCGCCGCCCAGCTCGATGGCAACGTCGGTGGCCGGGATAAGAGTCTCGACAGCGCGCTTGCTGGCGATGACCTCCTGGACAAACTCCAGGTCGAGCCACTGGGACAGCAGCAGGCCGCCCGAGCCGGTAATGGCGCAGGTCATCTGGGCAGCCGGCAGCACGGTCGCAGCGCCCTCGAACAGGTCGCGGGCGCAGGCGCGGACGTCGGTGTGGTGGCGCTGGTACTTGGCGTAGACGATCTGGTTGTCGTCGTTGAGCACGGCGAGCTTAACGGTGGTGGAGCCCACGTCGATGCCCAGATGCAGGCTGCCGCGAGCGTTCTCGGGGTTGAAGATCGCGCCTTCGGGGGCCTGGCCGGCGGCTACGGGCTCAGCGGCGGTGGCGGGCTCGCTAGCGACGGACGTCTCCCCTGCCGCGTTCTTGGCATCGGCAACTGCCTCGGCAACTTTCTCGGCAGCTGCGGTCGCGGCCTTCTGCGCGGCATCCACCACGGCGGGTGCAGCCTCACGCGCGGCAGCGACCATACGGTCCTTAATGCCCTCGACGAGTTTGCTCATTGTCTCTCCTCTTAGTTGTTGGACTCGACGGCTGCGGCGGTGTCGGCCGCGTCCTCGAGCTGCAGGTTCAATAGCTTCATGCCGTATTCCGGTACGTTGATATCGATGGGTTGGCCATACAGGTCACCAGGGCGCACAAAAGCGAGCACCGTCATAATGCGCGCCATGGCCTCGGGCGATTCGGTGAGCCCACGCTCAAACCAGCGCTGAATCATGCCGACCTCGGCACTCACGACGTAGGTGACGTAGTAGTCAAAGAACGTGCCCAGCGCCAGGCCCAAAATGCCCGTCTGCGCACGCGGCACCACAGCCTCACGCGCGGTATCGATAATCCTTTTAATGAAGGCCTGGTCGCCGCCCGGACCCAGCAGCGCACCGATTAAGTCGCGGTTGGCCGCAAGATAACGCAGCAGCTCAACCGAACCGGGTGCCGGCTCGAGCTCATCGATGTTGTGATAGAGATCAGGCAGCTGAGCTGCGGTGATGAGCTCAATGCTCTCACGGATCTCGGCCAGCAAGCCGTCCTCGATTTGATTGATAAAGTCGGGGATATCGCGGTAGTGCGAATAGAACGTGCGGCGCGTAAGGCCGGCACGCTCGGTGAGCGACGCGACGTTAATGCGCGAAAGGTCGCCGCTTTCGGCAAGCTCGCTGGCAAGCGCCTGGCGAAGGGCACGCTGCGAGCGAAGGGACCGGCGATCGCATTTCTCGAGCTGGGACAAGCGTCCTCCTTGTTACTCAGCCTGTGCGCTATTGCACAGTGCGAGTATTATTGCACACCGTGTGCATCAACACGTAAAGGCAATATTTTGGATGTGACGAAGGGGCTGTCCCTTTGTCACATTATTCGATGACGGTGCGAGAGTTTTGCTTATGCATGGTGGCAAGCATGTGTTTGGGGACGGCGTGGACCATGCAGCTGCCGATAGTCGCGCTCGCGGCAGCCTTGGCCGCGTCACTGCCATTCTTGGTGGCATAGCTGTGACGGAAGCGCTTGAGCATGGCGATGTCATTACCGCCGTCGCCGTAAACCGCGACCTCGTCCTCGGCAATACCGTAGTAACCCGCCAGCCAGGCCACACTCTCGCCCTTGTTGCACGCCACGTCCGTGATCTCGAACATCACCGGATCGAACGGTGCGTTGACCACGCGATCCGATCGCTCGGCCAAATACGCCTTAAGGTCGCGCTCCAGCTCGGGCGAGGTCACGCGGCAGTTGATCTTGCACACATCGTGGCGCAGGATGTCACCGATCGACTGGTCGAAATACTGTTCCTCGTGATACCCGCCACGTGCACGCATGCCACGCATCACGATGCGCTTGATAGGGCTGTCCTTCTTAAAACCCGCCTGGTGCATCTCGAACGAACCGCTCGAGAACATGCCGTCGGGCGTGGAGCAGTCGAAGCAAATGTCCGGGAACGCCTTGAGCAGCTCCTCGGTAACCTGCGGGTCGATGGTCCAGGTCTTGAGCACCTCGCCATGACTGTCGCGCACGATGGAGCCGTTAGAGCAGCAGGCATCGAGTGCCAGACCTGTAAAGCCATGCTCGCCGATCGGCAACGTCGAGCGCCCGGTCGCGGGAACCACATGCAGGCCAGCCTCGGTCAGCTCGCGAATGGCACGGCGGATGGTCCCATCTGCCTCGTGCAGGGCGTTCAGCAGCGTTCCGTCTAAGTCACTCGCAAACATCTTGATCATGGGCATGCCTCTCCTTCGTCTGCACGATATTGTAGACGAGAACGGGCGCACCCCAAGAGAGGCACGCCCGTCAGGCGAAAGATTGTCCTACACCGCGGCGGGGCCGTGTTCGCCGGTGCGGATACGGATAACCTCTTCGACCGGCTCGACCCAAATCTTGCCGTCTCCAACGGCACCGGTGCGTGCAGCGTTGCAGATAATCTCGACAATTCCGTCGACATGCTCATCGGCGCAAATGAGCGTGAACTGCACCTTAGGGATCGTGTTGACAAGCAACTCGTTGCCGCGCACGTATTCCTTCCAGCCATGCTGCGCGCCACAGCCCTGCACCTGGTTGATAGTCATGCCACGAACATCGGCAGCAAACAGCGCGTCTTTAAGAACCTCAAGCTTCTCGGCACGAACGATCGCCGTAATCTTCTTCATAGTGAATTCCTCTCTTTAATAAAGAAATAAACCGCTCATTCACATGGCAAGGGTTTTCCAGGTGCCCGAGATTGCCCCGAAAGAGGAGCGCCGCGTACTTCGGTACGCAAGCGACGGTTTGAGGGGCAAGGTCGGGTGCCTGGGAAAGCCGTGCCGCTAGTCGAGTCCGGAGAAGGAGGGGTACGCGCTCTCGCCGTGCTGACTCACGTCCAGACCCAGCGCCTCGTCGGCCTCGTCCACGCGCAGGCTGCCGTGGAACAGCGCCTTGACCACCGTGGCGATCACCAAGTCGAGCACCAGCACAATAGCAACCGTCACCACAATGCCCAAGATCTGCGAGACGAGCAGCGATACGTCGCCCGTGTAGAACAGGCCGCCCTTATCGGTCCACGAAAGCTCCGGCACACAGAACAGACCCGTGAGCACGCCGCCCAAGATGCCGCCAATGCCGTGGCAACCGAACGCGTCGAGCGCATCGTCGTAGCCAAACTTGGTCTTGAGATGACTGATAGCCAGGTAGCAGACGGGTGAAACAATCAGGCCCATGACCAGCGCTGCCCACGGTTCGACAAAGCCCGCGCCCGGCGTGACCACCACGAGACCCGCAACCAGACCGGTGCCGGCACCCACCAGCGTGGGGCGACCGGTGTGCACGCGCTCGACGGCAAGCCACGAGACCATGCCCGCCGCGCTGGCCGTCACGGTGTTGAGGATGGCAAGTGCCGCCACGGCGTCGGCCTTAAACTCGCTGCCGCCGTTAAAGCCAAACCAGCCAAACCAAAGCAGCCCGGCGCCCAGCGCCACAAACGGCACGTTATGCGGACGATAGCTCACCATGCCAAAGCCGCGACGACGGCCGAGCATTAAGCAGAGAATCAGACCCGTCAGACCGGACGAAATGTGTACCACGTCGCCGCCGGCAAAGTCGAGCGCGCCGATGATGTCGCCGATAAAGGAGCCCTCGCCGCCCCAAACCATGTGGGCAAGCGGCGCATAGACCACGAGCAGCCAAATGCCCAGGAAGGCCGTCATGGCGCCAAACTTAACGCGGCCTGCCAGACTGCCCGTAACGATAGCGGCGGTGATCATGGCAAACGCCATCTGGAAGGCGATGTTGATGATCTGAGGGTAGACGGCACCATCCGCAGCATTGCCCTCGGCCGCCTGCAGCACCTGGTTGAGCACCGGCAAGCACAGCAGCTGGTCAAGGCCTCCAATAAACGGGCTGGAACCGTCGCCGCCGTAGGCCAGCGACCAGCCGGCAACAATCCACAGCACACCAACCAGACCAATGGCGCCAAAGCACATGAGCATGGTGTTGATGACATTTTTGCGCCTGGACAGGCCACCGTAGAAAAACGCCAGACCCGGTGTCATTAAAAAAACGAGCATGGTGCAGATGAGCATAAACGTTGTCGATCCCGTATCGTACATTCGCTCCCCCTTATTCGCATGAACCTTGTCGGCGCCCATAATGCGGCCGAGGGGAAACTGGTGTAGACCAGATACGGCGTTGTTAAACGCTGCGTTGTCGAATGGAAACGGTGCCGCAATCTTGGAAACGACGCGGCAACGGACGCGAAACGAACGGGAAATACGCGAGCAAGGGAGCCGTGAGCGCGCCCATCCCGGCTAGCGCCGGAACAGCTCGCGAGCTCGGTCGCGGAGATTAGTTGCTCGAATGACACCTTCGTAGCGATTGATGCGCAGGCGCGGGAAGGCATTGAAAAAGCGCAGGTCACGACGACTGAGCGACACGCTCGGTACCGGACGGCTCATGCGCTTGCCGGCAAGGCGACGACTGAGCGACGGACGCGGCATGCTCGGCGCGGCATCGGCCACGCGGCGGGCAGCGAGCGCCAGGCCGCGAGCACCATCCGAGATAAACGTCGGCATCGAAGCCTTTTCACGAAGGGCATCGAGCGTCGCATCGCCCAGCTCCGCCAGCCACGCGTTAACGGCACGGCTGCGGATATGCGTCTGTGCCACCGAGTCGATCGCCGAATCGGGAATACGTTCGAGCATGGAGTCGGACGCATCAGCAAGCGACTCGTTGATGCGGTCGGCAAGGTCGGCGCGCACGCGCTCCAGCTGATCGGACAGACGCCGCCAGCTCGCCAACGAGCACACCGCGTCGACCATCATCGCAACCGCGACGATAAAGGCGGACAGCCGCACAATCAGCACCGGCAGATGGCCAAGCAGCCCCAACAATGCCGGCTCCACTAAACGGCAAATGCACAACGCACCCAAGCCAAACGCGCAGGCCCAGTACAGACAGATGCGTCCGTGCAGGTTAAACGGCAGGTGCGAATAGTCCCAAAACCGGGCACCGGTCGTTTTCTCCAGCAGCACGCCCACGCTGTACTCAATCACGCTGCATACGAGCGCTGCCGCGACAAACTGGCTCGACGCGTCAGGAATTCCGCGCAACAGCAGCCAGCAGGCAATGCCGCCCGCGCCATAGATGGGGCAGCACGGTCCCAGCAAAAAGCCGCTGTTGGCAAAGCGCCCGTGGTTGAGCATGGCGCAGACTGTCGATTCCCATGCCCAGCCGCAAAAACCGTAGAAGGCGAACGAGAGCACCAGCGCCGAAAGCGGACAGGCGGCAAGCGTCGCGCCGTCAAATGCCATGTCGATCGCGGTCCCCACCGTCTACCCTCTCCTCTTTTCGCTCGATTCGCCACTCATGCCATCGTCCGCCTCGTCCTTGCGCGGCAGGCGGCCGGCGACCGTCTCGCGCAGCGCACACCATTTATCCGCCAGGCACACAATCCAAGCCTCACGACACGTCGGCGGCACCGGCACCAGCGGAAACATATGCCGCACGATGATATTCCGTTCGCGCGGCGTTAGCTCAAAATCTTCCTCGGCACGCGCCAGGGCAAAAAACGGGTGGCGAAAGCCATGCAGCCGATGGCTTGGGTCGGGATCGTGCCAGTCATAGAGAAAGTAATCGTGCAGCAGAGCCCCGCGCAGCAGCGAGCCGCGGTCAACCGAGACACCGACGCGGCCCAAGCGCTCGGCAAAGGACAAACTTGCCCGCGCCACTGAGGTCACATGCGTATACACCGTCACATCGCCATGCTGGATAAACTCACGCGTCAGGTCCAAGCGGCCCGCCTGTGCCAGTTGACGGGCAGCACGGTCCACTTCGCACGCGATTTTCTCGGCACGAACGACATCGGACATGCTGCCTCCTTCCAGCGACTCACGGCGACAAGCCACGGCCTGTGCACAATCGATAAAAACATCATGGAACACATCAGTATGGCATCGGACAAAACGCTTTGCCCCGCCAGTTGGCGAATTACCGCGCCGCCGTCACATATCAAACGCCAAAATGTGCGAGACTGTTTTGTGCAATTGTGCCGGCCGAGGGAGTGCCGGCGCACGATTCGCATGGAGTAACCCACAACGATGCTGCTTACGCAAACGACAACGCCCGAGGACGTCAAGGCTCTCGACCGCGCCGAGCTTCCGCTGCTCTGCGGCGAGATCCGTCAGGCAATCCTCGAAAGCTCCGCCGCCGTCGGCGGGCACGTTGCCCCCAACTTGGGCGTCGTTGAGCTTACGGTTGCGCTTCATCGCGTGTTTAACTCCCCCATCGACAAGATTGTCTTTGACGTTTCGCACCAGACCTACGCCCACAAGGCGCTGACGGGGCGCGCGTACACTTATATCGATCCGGAGCGTTATGGTGAGGCTTCTGGCTTTGCCAATCCCGACGAGTCTGAGCATGACCTGTTTGCCATGGGGCATACCTCGACCTCGGTGAGCTTGGGCTGCGGCCTTGCCCACGCGCGCGACCTGGCGGGTGACACGTATAACGTCATTACTGTTATTGGCGACGGCTCGCTTTCGGGTGGCCTGGCGTTTGAGGGCTTCAACAATGCCGCCGAACTCGACAGCAACCTGATCATCATCGTCAACGATAACGACCAGTCCATTGCCGAGAACCATGGCGGCCTGTACCGCAATCTGGCCGAGCTGCGCGCCAGCAACGGCACCTGCGAGCGCAACGTTTTCCGCGCGCTGGGGCTCGACTATCGCTACCTGGACGCCGGTAACGATGTCCAAGCGCTGGTCGATACGCTGCAGGAGCTGCGCGATATCGATCATCCCATCGTGCTGCACGTCTCCACCGCCAAGGGCAAGGGCTTTGAGCCGGCCCAGAGCGACCCCGAGCACTGGCATCATGTGGGGCCCTTCGATATGGCAACCGGTCGCAAACTTTGCCCGGGCCACCCGAGCGAGCCCGCGCCGCGCACCTATGCCGATATTACGAGCGAGGCACTCAACGCCGCTATCGCGAACGACCCGCAGGTTGTCGCCATCACGGCTGCCACGCCCTATATCATGGGCTTTACGCCCGAGCTTCGCGCCGTGGCAGGCAAGCAGTTTGTCGACGTGGGCATTGCCGAAGAGCACGCCGTCACCTTTGCCACCGCGCTCGCCAGCGCCGGCGCCAAGCCGGTCTTTGGCGCATACGGCACGTTTTTGCAGCGCGCCTACGATGAACTGTGGCACGACCTGTGCCTCAACGACGCCCCCGCAACCATCCTGGTGTTTGGCGCTTCGGTCTTTGGCACAACGTCCGAGACGCACCTCTCGTTCTTTGATATTTCCATGCTGGGCGGACTTCCCAACATGCGCTACCTGGCACCGGCCTGCATGGAAGAATACCTGTCCATGCTGAGCTGGTCGCTCGACCACCGCGAGCATCCCGTGGCAATCCGCGTACCGGGCATCGGCCTGGTAAGCCGTCCCGATCTGGCGCCCGCCGAGGGCGCCGATTATGGCATCGTGCGCTACGACGTCGCGCGTCAGGGCCGCGATGTAGCCGTGCTTGCGCTTGGCGACTTCTTTGAACTGGGCGAGCGCGTGGCAAACCGCTTGGCTGCCGAGTACGGCATCGAGGCCACGCTCGTCAACCCGCGCTTTGCAACCGAGCTTGACCGCAAGTTTCTCGACAGCCTTGCCGCCGAGCATCGCGTTGTCGTCACCCTCGAGGACGGCATCTTGGACGGTGGGTGGGGCGAGCGTGTCGCGTGCTACTTGGCCTGCACGCCTGTGCGCACGCGCACCTTTGGCATCGCCAAGGGCTTCCCCGACCGCTACGACCCCAACGAGCTGCTCGCGCAGAACGGCATGACGGTCGAGAACATGGCCGCCGAAGCCGTAAGGCTACTCAATCAGCACTAGAGAAAACCACCACAAAGGGGACAGGCACCTTTGTGGTGGTTTTTGTTTTCGCGGCGCGATTATCTCGATCTGTAACATCTAGGGCCCGAATTCCCGTCTAACTGTTACAGATCTAGACAAGACGTCTTAGTCCCTGACCTTTGTCTCAATCTGCAACAGATTGAGACCTTTTAGCCGTCCAGATGTTACAGATTGAGACATTCAAATCCCCCTAAGGGTAAAATCTCGATCTGTAACAGTAAGAACCCATTTCCTCGTCTACCTGTTACAGATCGAGACATTCGAATTCCCTTAAGAGAAAATCTCAATCTGCAACAGTTACTCGGCAAAAACGACTGCAGATGTTACAGATTGAGACAAAGCAGCGAGGCGGGCCGCCACATCTGCAAGAACCACCACAAAGGTGCCTGTCCCCTTTGTGGTGGTTTTCGTTGCCGCCATTATAGCGACCGCCGCGAGCGATAATGCCGTCTGCAAAACGCTTTCTTTACTGTAATAACTGACGTTTACCCAGATAAAACCTGCCAAAATAAACCTGTCCCTTTTTGGTAGGTAGAATTACCCATAAGACGAGTATGTTTCTGAGTTATTTCGTGTTGACCCATTTGAGCGGGATAGGGTATAACTCTACTCAACCGCTAGGGATTTTATTGAGAAAGGTGTTCTACCATGAGCAAGAACCTCTCCCAGCAGGTCGTTCTCGACCGCCGCGGCCTCGTTGCCGCCACCTTCGCAACCGTTGCCGGCCTTGGTCTTGCCGGCTGCTCTGACACCAGCGCCGAGGCCGACAAGGGTTCCGCCACCGGCTCCTCCAAGGGCTCTGAGGATACCGAGGTTTCCGCCACGCTCGATGCCAAGGCATTCGACAAGCTCGTCAACGACGGCCCCAAGGCCGATGACGACGCCATCGCCGCCAGCACCTGGGCGACGGCCGTCAAGGACGCCGGCGTCTTTAAGATCGGTGGCGTTCAGACCTCCACGCTCTTCTCCCTCCTCAACGAGAAAGACGGTCAGACCCGCGGCTTCGACGCCGGTATCGCACAGCTCCTGTCCAACTACATTCTGGGCGAGAATAAGGTCGAGATCACCCAGGTGACCTCGGACACGCGCGAGTCTGTCCT
>CAJJVE010000054.1:0-9524 GCA_905196265.1 uncultured Collinsella sp.
CTGGCGCCGTGCAGAAGCTCTTCAATAAGGTGAAGGCTCCTGCAGCCGACGCCGATCGCAAGCTCGCCGCTGCCGCCGCCGAGGCCGAGCAGCCTACCGAGCGTGTTCTGATTGATGGGGCTGAGGACGAGGCCGCCGATGGTGCGGATGCGGCTCAGAAGCCCGCAGCCAAGCCAGCTCAGTATTACACCTATACGCCCGCCGAGACCTCCGAGGAGTCCTGCGATGAGTAGCGAAGCAACCTGCCCCATTACGCTGAGCGTTGCCGGTGATCCGCGTCTCGCGCGCTTGGTGCGCATGACGGCCGCCAACGTTGGCGCCCTGTGCTCTATGTCCGTCGATCGAATCGAGGACATCCGTATGGCTGCCGAGGAAGCCTTCATCTTTGGCTGCACGGCCGTTGATTCCGACGATATCTCGATTAAATTCGATGTCGACGAATCGCATGTGGGCATGACCTTTACCTTTGGCGATCAGGCGACTGTCGATGAGGATGACCAGGCTGCCGTATATGCCGAGCTCATTTTGGCGAGCGTGTGCGATTCCTACGAAAAGACTGCGGCGCCCCTAACGCTTTCCCTCGACCTCAAGGCGGATATCTAATATGACCGAACGTTCCCGAAGCGGCAAGACCGCTTGGGACAAGGAGAAAACTCGCGAGCTGTTTCGCCGTTATAAGGAGACCGGTGATCCGGATGCCCGCGAGCAGCTCGTCATGTCCCATATGAACCTGGTAAGGTTTCTTACCAACAAATTTAAGAACCGCGGCGAGCCGCTCGATGACCTTTTGCAGGTCGGCTATCTGGGCTTGCTCAAGGCTATCGACCGTTTTGACCCCGAGCGCGGACTCGAATTCACGACGTTTGCCACACCTACCATTCTGGGTGAGATTAAGCGTCACTTCCGCGACAAAGGCTGGAGTGTGCGCGTGCCCCGTCGCTTGCAGGAGCTCTCTGCCAAGGTCAATCAGGCTACCGACAAGCTCACTAACGAGCTTCAGCGTTCGCCCAAGGTTGAGGAAATCGCCGATTACCTGGGCGTGACCGTCGACGAGGTGCTCGAAGCCATGGAATCGTCCTCGGCCTATACCTCGGTGCCTATCGAGGCTCCCGGCGCGTCCGACTCCGACGATGCGCCTTCGATTCTCGATCGCTACGCCGACGACGACAACGAGCTCGACTTTACCGATGATCGCCTGGTAATCGAGGAAGCCATCCGCGATTTCTCGCCGCGCGAGCGCGAGGTAATCGAGCTGCGCTTTGTGAAGGGCATGACCCAGATCGAGATTGCCAAGAAGCTGGGCATCTCGCAGGTACAGGTCTCGCGTCTGCTGCGTCGTACCCTTAAGAAGATTCAGGACAAGATCGACCCCGACGGAGTGATGGTTCGTTCATGAATGAGCACCCCCAACAAACCGACCGAACGCTGCGCGATACCCGTATTCTGACGTTGCGCATTTGGGGCGTCGTCGGCTGCATTGTCATCGCCGCCGTCATCTTTAACCTTATGGGCATCCTGGCGCCGGTTATCGAGTTTTTGGCAGTCGGTTCCATCATCGCTTTTGTGATGTCGCCGATCACCAATTGGCTTGAGCACCATGGCGTGAATCGCGGCATCGGTTCGCTTGTTGCGCTTATTGTGGTCGTTGCCGTGCTCGTCGGCGTCGTTTGCATCTTGTCGCCGATTCTCTTTGGTCAGATCATGGAAGTCCTGAGCCGCCTGCCCGAGCAGCTTCGTGTTGCTGGTGGCGACCTCAACGAGATGATCTCGCATGCCAAGACGCTCAATAACACGCCGCTCAAGGAGTATCTGGACGATAACCTTTCTTCGCTCGTCACGGTGGCGTCCAAGTATGTCTCACAGATTGCCGCCGAGCTTGGCCGCGGTGTATTCCCGCTCATTACCAATACGGCCTCGCAGCTGTTTGTTATCTTCCTGGGCTTGGTGCTTGCTTACTGGCTTGCCTGCGATTATCCCCGCATGCACCACGAGGTCTGCACAATCATCGGTCAGGAAAAGGAGACCTCGTACCGCTTTATGGTCGCGATTCTTTCGCGCTCGGTCGGCGGCTATATGCGTGGCATGGTCGTGACGTCCATCTGCGGTGGCATCCTTGCCTTTATCGGCTTTACGCTCATTGGCCATCCATACGCAGCACTCATGGCCATCTTCACCGGCATTATGCATTTGGTCCCGGTTGTCGGTCCCTGGGTGAGTGCTGCGATTGCCACGGTGCTCGGCTTTATGTTCAGCCCTATGCTGGCGTTGTGGACCTTGATCGTGACTATGGTGGCACAAAATGTCACCGACAACGTCATTTCGCCTAAGGTCATGCAGAGCTCGGTCCAGGTGCATCCCATCATGAGTCTGACGGCCCTCGTTATTGGTTCGGCACTCATGGGCCCCATCGGCATGGTCATCGCCATCCCGTTGTGCGCGGCCCTCAAGGGCATTTTCGTCTACTACTTTGAGAACGAGACCGGCCGCCAGCTCGTGGCATACGACGGCGCCGTGTTTAAGGGAACGCCGTATCGCGATGCCGAGGGCAACCCGGTCGCCGCCTATGACGCGCTTGGAGACGATACGTTCATCTATGAGTCCGAGCTCATCGGCAACGAGACCGCGCCGGAGGCTAAGGCTATGCCCAAACCAGAACTCGATAATCCCTGGATTAAGCTGTCGGGTCTTCAGCCCGACGCGACGGGCTTTTTCAAGAACCCCTTCGCCAAGGATGACGATTCCAATACGGACGACGACACCAAAACCGGCATCGACGGCTCCATGGACGATTCGGATTCCAAATAGGTCCCGTTAGCGTTTCTTGATGTTGTAAAAGACAAGAAACACGAGCAAAGCGATTGATAAGGGGCCGGCTACATAGAAATAGAGAACGTCAATTGCGCGTAGAGTGCAATAAGCGTTGTCGCCGGACGTCACTGCATACAGTACGTAGCCAAATGCTGGTTGGTTTGCGTACCATTGGGAGAAGGCCAAGAGCGCTAAAAGTGCCACTACCAGAAGTGCATTCAGGACAAATCGTTTGCTTTTCATCGATCGCTCCTTCCGGATGGTTCTTATATAGCATTTTACCAAACCCATTTTTTTCAAAGGATTGCTTAGTCCTAAATAACATGCACTTTCGCTGGAGGGTCGCTGTTTGGCGGCCCTCTTTTTTGCACAGGCGCGGTGGGATGGTAATATCGTTACGTTTGAACTGTTTCGATGTGAAACCGAGGAGATTCCCTCTATGAGTGCTGACTACCCGTCAATGACTACGGCCGAGATTCGCTCCAAGTTCCTCAACTTCTTTGAGGAGCGCGGTCTTAAGCTCTATCCTTCTTCGTCCCTCGTCCCCGACGATCCTTCGCTGCTGCTTGCCAACGCCGGCATGAACCAGTTTAAGGAGTACTACCAGGGCAAGAAGACCATGAAGGAGATCGGCGCGATCTCCTGCCAGAAGTGCGTCCGCACCAACGACATCGACTGCATCGGCGAGGACGGCCGTCACCTGTCCTTCTTTGAGATGCTCGGCGACTTCTCCTTTGGCGGCGTCTCCAAGCAGCAGGCCTGCGCTTGGGCCTTTGAGCTCATCACCAAGGAGTTCAAGCTGCCGCTCGACCGCCTGTACTTCACCGTCTTTACCGAGGACGACGAGACCCACGACGTGTGGCGCTCCCTGGGCGTTGCCGAGGATCATATCTCGCGTCTGGGCGAGGACGACAACTTCTGGGCCGCTGGCCCCACCGGCCCCTGCGGTCCGTGCTCCGAGATCTACTTTGACATGGGCGAGGAGGTCGGTTGCGGCAGCCCCGACTGCAAGCCCGGTTGCGACTGCGACCGCTTCCTTGAGTTCTGGAACCTCGTGTTTACCCAGTACGACCGCCAGGAGGACGGCTCCATGCCGGAGCTGCCGCACCGCAACCTCGATACGGGCATGGGTCTGGAGCGCATGGCCGCTATCATGCAGCACA
Source organism: uncultured Collinsella sp. (assembly GCA_905196265.1). GTDB lineage: Bacteria > Actinomycetota > Coriobacteriia > Coriobacteriales > Coriobacteriaceae > Collinsella. The sequence goes on from CAJJVE010000054.1 coordinate 3,972, forward strand.
AGACCGCCAACTACGACGGCGATCTGATGCAGCACCTCATCAAGCTCGGTGAGGAGATCAGCGGCAAGACCTATGACGCCGACGATTACTCCGGCGCCAGCCGCTCCCTGCGCATCATTGCCGACCACTCCCGTGCCGTTGACTTTATGATCTCGGACGGCATCCTGCCCGGTAACGAGGGCCGTGAGTACGTCCTTCGCCGCCTGCTCCGCCGTGCCGTGTTCCACGGTCGCCTGCTGGGCATCGAGGGCGCCTTCCTGACCAAGTTCATCGACGAGGTCAACGCTCAGATGGGCGAGGCCTATCCCGAGCTGCTCAAGAACGTCGCGCTCGTCAAGGGCATCGTCGCCTCCGAGGAGGAGCGTTTCTCCACGACGCTCGACAACGGCCGCGTTTACTTAGACGAGGCCCTGGCCGCGCTCGCCGACGGCGCCGTCCTTCCGGGCGACGTTGCCTTTAAGCTGCACGACACCTTTGGTTTCCCCATCGACCTGACCGTCGAGATCGCCGGCGCTGCTGGCCACACCGTCGACATGGACGGCTTCACCGCCTGTATGGAGGACCAGAAGGCCCGCGCCCGCGCCAACGCCAAGGGCGACGCCTGGGGTAGCTTCAACGACGTGTGGGTCGAGCTTTCGGACAAGGTTGCCGCGACCGAGTTCGACGGTTATGACAACGACGTCATCGAGGGCGCCAAGGTTGTTGCCATCGTTCGCAACGGCGAGTCCGTCGAGTCCGCTGCCGCGGGCGAGGACGTCGAGGTCGTGCTCGACCGCACCCCGTTCTACGCCGAGATGGGTGGCCAGCAGGGCGATGCCGGCGAGCTTTTTGCCGAGGGCGTTGCGCTGACCGTTTCCGATACCAAGAACCACAACGGCCTCTATGCTCACGTCGCCCACGTTGCCGAGGGCACGCTGGCCGTCGGTGCTACCGTGACCGCCGCGCTCGACGCCGAGCGCCGTGGCTTCCTGCGCCGCAACCACACCGCCACGCACCTGCTCGACGCTGCCCTTAAACAGGTCCTGGGCGAGCATGTCTCCCAGGCCGGCTCGCTGGTGACGCCCGAGCACCTGCGCTTTGACTTCACGCACTTCGAGGCTCTGTCCTCCGACCAGCTCAAGGCTGTCGAGGACCTGGTCAACCAGCAGATCTTCGCTTCCAAGCCGGTCGTGACCCGCGTCATGGGCATCGACGAGGCCAAGGTCGCCGGCGCTGTCGCACTGTTTGGCGAGAAGTACGGCGATGTCGTCCGCGTCGTCTCCGTGGGCGCCGAGGACCAGCCGTTCTCCCGCGAGCTCTGCGGTGGCACCCATGCCGCCAATACCGCCGAGATTGGCCTGTTCAAGATCATTTCCGAGTCCTCCACGGGCTCGAATGTCCGCCGCATCGAGGCTGTGACCTCCAAGGGCGCTCTCGACTACATGGCCGACCGCCTGGCGCTCGTTGACGCCGCCGCCGCTGCGCTCAAGTGCCGCGTCGACGAGGTTCCCGCCCGCGTGGAGAACCTGCAGGCCGAGCTGCGCGAGACTTCCAGCAAGCTCAAGAAGGCTCTCACCGGTGGCTCCTCCGATGCGATCTCCAGCGCCATCGACGGCGCTGTCGAGCTGAATGGCTACAAGCTCGTTGTCGCTGAGCTTCAGGGTCTCGAGGCTGCCGACCTGCGCAACGTTTGGGATACCGTGCACCAGAAGGTCGCCGGCCCCGTCGCCTGCGTTGTTGCCAGCGTGACCGAGAAGGGCACCCCGGCTCTGCTCGCCGCCGGCTCCGATGACGCCGTGAAGGCCGGTTTCCACGCCGGCAACGTGATCAAGCAGATCGCGGGCCTGGTCGATGGTCGCGGTGGCGGTCGTCCCAACATGGCCCAGGCCGGTGGCAAGAACGCCGCCGGTATCGCCGATGCCCTCGCGGCCGCCAAGACCGCGCTCGGCGCCTAAGAACCTAGGTTGTCGCTGTGGTCGCGCTCGCGCTGGACATAGGGGAGACCAGGATTGGCATTGCCGTCTCGAGCCGTGATGGCAAGATGGCGATGCCTGTCAAGGTGCTTCCTGCTGCCGAGGTCACTGGCATGGCAAAGACGTTTCGCTACCTGGTTGAGGACTATGAGCCCGATATCCTGGTAAGCGGACGTCCCTTGACCATGGCCGGTGAGCCCGGCCCCCAGGCCGAGCGCGTCGCCGCCGTGGCCCAAAAGATTGCCGACGAGCTCGAACTTCCGCTGGAGTTTGAGGACGAGCGTCTGTCCTCGCAGGAGGCCAAGCGAATCCTGCGGGAGCAGGGGCTCAACGAAAAGCAGATGAGGGGCAAGATTGACATGATCGCCGCCAGCCTGTTCTTGCAGACATGGCTCGATCGTAAAAACGAGGAGGTTCAGCATGCCTAGCGCTTCCGATCCGCGCCAGCAGAGTCGTCAGGGTCAGCCCGCGCCGCGCCCTGCTCAGCCTGGTCAGCGCCCCGCGCAGCCGACGCAGCGTTCGGTTCAGCCTACTCAGCGTGCTGCTCAACAGCCCGCCGCTCGTCCCGCGCAGCCCGCTGGCGGCGCTCGTTTTAAGCAACAGGCTCCTGCCCAGCGCACGCAGGGGCAGGCCCCGCAATCACGCTCCCACGCACATCATGCTCATGGCTCGGGCCACGCGCTCGAGCTATAACACGCACGCCCGCCGTGGTGCCCAAAAGAAAAGCTCCCCGGTGCCTATGATTATCGGTGGCGTCGTCGCCGTGCTTGCGCTTGTCGCGATCGTTTTCTTTGTTGTGCCGGCCGTCAAGGGCTTCTTTGCGGGTGAGGATGCAAAAGTCGTTGCAGGCCAGCAGGTTACTATCACGATTCCCGATGGTGCCTCGGGTGACAGCATCGCTTCGATTCTCTCTGAGAACCATATCGTCGATGATCCCAAGGATTATTACGCGGCGGTCAAAAAGCTCAACGCCGACATGTCGCTTAAGCCTGGCACCTACTCGTTCACCACGCTCATGGACGCGACCAAGGTCGTTCAGCAGCTCATGGAAGGCCCCAATGCGGGCTCCGATGCGCTGACTATCCCTGAGGGTCTGACGGTTGACCAGGTCGCTGACCGCGTGGCCAAGGCATACGACAGCATTTCTAAGGAGGACTTCCTTAACCAGGCCAAGGCGAGCAATTATGTGAATGATTACGCTTTCCTTAAAGACGCCGCGAACGATTCGCTCGAGGGCTTCCTGTTCCCCAAGACCTATTCGCTGGGTAAGGACCCAAGCGCCGATGATGTGATTCGCGCCATGCTTGACCAGTTCAACGCCGAGTATAAGTCGCTTGACTTTGCCAGCTGCGAGGCCAAGATCAAGGAGCGCTATGGCGTGGAGATGTCCGATTACGACATCGTTAACCTTGCCTCGATCGTCGAGCGCGAGGGCCTCAACGCCGACCAGCGCGCGCATGTGGCCTCGGTCTTCTACAACCGTCTGGCGGGCAAGCTCGATGGCCTGCGCTACCTCAACAGCGACGCGACCATGATGTACGTCACCGGTGGCGAGGTTACCGCCGACGACCTGCAGAGTGATAGCCCCTATAACACCTATAAGCACGAGGGCCTCCCGCCCACGCCCATTTGCTCTCCGTCGCTCGAGGCGCTCAAGGCCACCCTTGAGCCGACCGACTCCGACGACCTGTATTTCTACATTACGCAGGACGAAGAGTATTTCTCGAAGACCTACGAAGAGCATCAACAGTCTTGGAATTGATCATGAGGATTTTTAGCCCCAAACGATATGTTGCCTCGGTCGATCGCATCGACCTCGATACCCTCTGGGCCGACGGCAAGCGCGCCATTCTGCTCGACCGCGACAACACCCTGGTGCCACGTGATACCGAGCAGGTACCCGCTGCGGTCTCCGCCTGGCTCGAGGCCGCCCATGCTAAGGGCTTTAAGCTGTGCATGGTGTCCAACAACTGGCATCGCGACCAGGTTATGGCGTCGGCGCGCGAGCTGGGGCTCGAGGCCATCAGCCATGCCATGAAGCCGGCGCCCTTTGCCCTCAAAGCGGGTCTTAAGCGTCTGGGCGCCACGGCTGACGAGGCCGTGCTGGTCGGCGATCAACTGTACACGGACGTGTGGAGCGGAAACTTTGCCGGCGTTGACACTATTCTGGTTAAGCCGCAGGCAACCCAGGACCTGTGGTACACGCAGATCTTCCGTATCTTTGAGCGCCGGGCCCTGCGCGACCTTCCCTGCGAGGAATAGGTTTCGCCATGTCTCAGCACATCAAACACGGCTGCGACCATATCTTCTTTATCGGCTTTTTGGGCGCGGGCAAGTCGACGCTTGCGCGCAACGTGGGCACTATGTTCAAGCGTCGATTCATCGATACCGATCGTTTGGTTGTGCGTCGATGCGGCAAGTCGGTGACCGAGATATTTAAGACCGAGGGCGAGGATCGTTTTCGCGAGCTCGAGACCTCGGCACTTCGAGCGCAGCCTGCTGGTATCGTGCGGGGGTGGCATCGTCGAGACGCCGGTGAACATTGAGCTGATGCACGAGATGGGTACCTGCGTGTACCTCGAAGGCGACTTTGAGGACTCGTTGCGTCAGATTCGCCGCTCCGATACCCGGCCCGATTTCCGCTCGCCCGAGCATGCTGCGCGCCTGTTTGAGCATCGCCGTCCGCTGTATCGCCAGGCCGCCGATATTACCCTTGATATTCGCAACAAGTCCTTCGAGGACGTTTCCTACCTTTGTGCCGAGATGCTTTTGGAGCGTGGATTGCTATGATTCGCCGTCAACTCATCAATTTCCAAAACCGTAGTGTCGATGTTCGCGTCGGTCTTGGCGCGTTTGAGGAACTGTCGCGCATGTTTGCCTCGGCTGTGGGCAAGCCTAAGCGCGCGATGGTGGTTTGGAACGACGCCACCTCCGAGCGCTTTGGTGAGGTCGTCGAGCGTGCGCTGGTCGACGCTGGTTTTGCCGTGTCGCAGCTTTCGCTTGAGGTTTCGCCTGCCGGTGCTACGCTGGCCGATGCCGATACCGTCTTTGGCGCCCTGTCGGCTAATGGCATTACCTGCGACGATCTCGTTGTTGCCGTTGGCGATGCCGCAACCTGCTCGGTCGTTTGCTGGTGTGCCAATCAGTGGTGCGGTCGCACCGAGTGTGCCTTGCTGCCGACGACGTTCGACGCCATGCTCACGGTCGCGACGACCATGAAGCCGCTCGTCGCCTCGTCGGTGAATGCGCTTCCCGCTATCGCGTTCCGTCCCGAGCCGGGCCTGGTCGTGTGTGACCTCGACCTTGTTCGCGAGGCGGACCCCGAGGACCTCAAGCTCGGCTATGCGGTACTTGTTGGCACCATGCTTTCGAGCAGCAAGTCCCGCTGGAATCAGTTTACTGAGACCGTCCCCGAGATTCTTGCGGGCGAGGAGGTCGCGCTCGTTAATGCCGTTCAGTGGTCTCAGACTGCCCGCAAGGACGTACTGATGGCCACGAACCCGAGTGCCCGCCATGCGCTCGATTTTGGCAAGATGGGGGAGCGTGCCCTGCGCGCCTGCTTGGGCGATGCCGCTTCGCAGGTCCCTGCCTACCAGCTGTT
>CAJJVE010000055.1:0-9499 GCA_905196265.1 uncultured Collinsella sp.
GCGGCCGTGTCGGCAAAGCGCTGATCGGTGGTGCTGGAGTTCAAGACGACGGTGTAGGTCTCGTCGCCATCGCGGTTGTAGGCTCCCGTAAAGCAATAGCCGGCATCGTCGGTGGTGCCGGTCTTACCGCCGATATTGCCGTCCTGCCCCAGCAGCTCATTGTGCGTATCCATGGAATGCGAATGGTCGGAACCGTCGGCGCCCGTAACCTCAATCCAGGAATCATCGCTCGCCACGATTTCGCGGAACGTGTCGTTCTTCATTGCCTCCTGCATCATCAGGGCTACATCGTGCGCGGTGGAGTGCATGTTACCGGCCCACTCATCAAAGTCCAGACCGTGCGGATTCTCAAAAAGCGTTCCCGTGCAGCCGAGCTCTTGAGCGCGCTCGTTCATGGCCTTTACAAAGGTGGCCATGGCGTCCTTGGTCTTGGGGTCGATCTTTTTGCCCACGTGCTCGGCAAGCGCGATGGCGGCATCGTTGCCCGAGGGGATCATCAGGCCGCGTAGTGCCTGCTCCACGGTGAGCTCGTCGCCTTCGAGCAGGCCGGCAGTCGAGTTGCCTACGGTGGCGGCAGCGTTGCTCACCGTGACCTTCTCGTCCATCTTGCAGTTTTCGACGGTCAGGATTGCGGTCATGACCTTGGTGATCGAGGCGATCTTGACCTGTTCATCGGCGCCGCGTCCATAGTAGACGGTGCCGTCCTTGCCCATAACAAGGGCATTCGTTGCCTCGATATCGGGCAGGTTTTCGACCGTGATGCCACGAGCATCGGCGGTCTTGCCGCAAACGTTGTCGGTCATGAGCACTTGGGCGCCGGCGACGGTGGGCATGCCGACAGCAAAAGCGATAGCGCAGACAAAGCCGGCGGCAAGTTGGGCGGAGCGCTTTGCAAAAGAGGTGAGGGACTTCACAGGTTTCGCTTTCGACGGGATGGTCTCTTCTGGCACTAGAGTATATCGTTTGCCGGCCGCGACGATCGTTGCGTGCGCGCATGGCCCGCATCCGCGCTCGAATGGGCGCAAGGGTGCTTAAGGTCGACTTAATCGCCCGCGCTTGTTGTGTGTGGCGGGCGCCGCCTCGGGCATAATGGAGCGCGAGAGGAGCACGCATGAACGAGCGCATACTGGTAGTTGATGACGAGAAGGCCATCGCCGACCTGGTTGGTATCTACCTTACAAAGGAGGGCTTTGACGTCCAGATCGCCTACAGCGGGGCCGATGCGGCCAAGGCAATTCTGGAGCAAGAGTTTGACCTGGCACTGCTCGATGTCATGCTGCCCGATATCGACGGCTTTGAGCTGCTGCGTACCATCCGTGCCAGCCATACCTATCCCGTAATTATGTTGACGGCACGCGATGCCCAGCAGGATAAGATCGAAGGCCTTTCGCTTGGCGCGGACGATTACGTGGTCAAGCCGTTCCGCCCGCTGGAGCTCATCGCGCGCGTTCATGCTCAGCTGCGCCGCTACACCAGCTACGGCAGCCGCGCGCAGGCGACCGAGTCGCCGACCCTCCAGCTCGACGGCCTCGAGATCAACCGTGACGCTCGCTCCGTGACGGTGGACGGTGCGCCGGTGCGCCTCACGCCCATCGAGTATTCCATCTTGCTGTATCTGGCCGAGCATCGCGGCAGCGTGGTGCCCGTGGAGGACCTGTTCCGCGCGGTGTGGAACGAGGACTTTATGCCCGGCTCCAACAATACGGTGATGGTGCACATTCGTCACCTGCGCGAAAAGATTGGTGACGACGCTCAGAAGCCGCGTTTTATTAAAAACGTTTGGGGCGTCGGCTATATCATCGAATAACGCCTTTGTTAGCGAGGACATGGACATGACAAAAGACGATAAGCAGGCGTTTGAGGTGCCCGATCGGCTCTTTGAATATGTAAGGGCGGTCGTCGATAATCGCGCGCTTGCGACGGTGCTGCTCTTTTTGCTGAGTCTGCTGCTGATCGGCATTGGTAACATCACCGGTATCTTGGCGGTGCTACTTCTTGGCTTCTTGCTGATCGATCGCTTTGAAATCGTGCGCCGTTGCGTGGTGATCGGCGGTGCCGCGTGGGCCATGACGCTGGCGATCGGCGCCATGGCGCTCGGTGGCATTGAGGGACCGGTGCTGTTCGATGCCGGCTTTGTATTCAACATGCTTGGCTTTGTCTTGGCGCTCGCCGTGTGCGTCCTGTTCTTTTGCGGCCGCGCTCTGTACTACCAGGGCTATGAGCAGGGTGAGCGGCATTCCGACCGCGTGCTTGCCGCCCGTATTCAGGACCGCCTGATCGATCATCCTGACGCCTGGGATAACATCGACGGCGACTTCCTGGAGGTCGAGGGTGCGCTCAACCGCGTGCGCGATCGCGAGCGTAAGGTGCAGCAGGCCCTACGCGACGAGTCGCATCGCAAGGACGACTTGGTCACATACTTGGCGCATGACCTGCGCACACCGCTTGCCAGCGTGGTGGGCTACCTCTCGCTGTTGCAGGAGGCACCCGACCTGCCGGTTGAGCAGCGCGCACACTTTACGGGCGTGGCGCTCGACAAGGCGCACCGACTCGATGCGCTTATTGAGGAGTTCTTCGATATCACGCGCTTTGACTTCCACGATATCGTGCTCACGCGCGGCTATGTTGATCTGGGGTTGCTGCTGCCTCAGGTGGCTGACGAGTTCTATCCCATCCTCAACGAGCAACATAAGGAAGCCCAAGTTGATATTCGCGAGGACCTGACGGTGCTCGTGGATGGCGACAAGATGGCTCGCGTGTTCAACAACATCATGAAAAACGCCGTCGCCTATAGCTATGAGGGCTCGACTATCACGATTGAGGCCAGACGCCGGGACGACGGTGGCGTGCGCGTGCGCTTTATCAATCAGGGCGATCCCATCCCTGAGGCAAAGCTCAAGGTGATCTTTGAGAAGTTCTATCGCCTGGATGCGGCGCGTGCGACCAATCGCGGTGGTGCCGGTCTGGGCCTTGCTATTGCCAAGGAGATCATCGCGGCACACGGCGGTACCGTTGCATGTGAATCGACGCCCGAACACACGATATTCACCATCGAGCTGCCCGCCGCATAGTCAGCGTGCCCTTACAAACACTTGACAATGCGCTCACGTGCATATGAGCCGCGATTTCTACTATCGATACTGCTGAATTGATATCGATGTGGAGGTATGCGGTATGACGGCTGCTGCGGCTGTGGAGCCCACGGAGCTTGAAGAACTCATGAAAGCGCAGGCCGAGGCCGCGCACGAGCGCGAGGTTGGGGATGCGACTCGCCCCACGGCAGAGGATCTTGCCGCCTCGCCGACGCGCATCGATGTCGAGGGCCTCGACCTGTTCTATGGCGACCATCATGCGCTCAAGGACGTGAATATCAAGATTCGCGACAAGCAGATCACCTCGTTTATCGGGCCTTCGGGCTGCGGAAAGTCCACGTTGCTGCGCTGCTTTAACCGCATGAACGACGGCATCAAGGACTGCCGAATCGAGGGCAAGATTGCGCTCGATGGTCAAGATATCCTGGGCGATTACGACATCTGCCGTTTGCGCCAGCGCGTGGGCATGGTGTTTCAGCGCCCCAACCCGTTTCCCATGAGCATCTACGACAACGTCGCCTACGGTCCTCGCGGAATGGGAGTGCGCGACCGCGTCGTGCTCGACGAGCTGGTCGAAGACTCCCTGCGACGCGCCGCTCTGTGGGACGAGGTCAAGGACAAGCTCAAAGAATCGGGTCTGGGCCTTTCGGGCGGCCAGCAGCAGCGTCTGTGCATCGCCCGTGCGCTGGCTGTGCAGCCCGACATTCTGCTGATGGACGAACCGACCTCGGCGCTCGACCCCGTATCGACGCTGGTGGTGGAGCAGCTGGCCTGCGAGCTCAGGGAGACCTGCACGCTGGTGGTCGTTACGCACAACATGCAGCAGGCTGCGCGCATCTCCGACTCGGTCGCGTTCTTTTTGCTGGGCGAGCTGGTGGAGCATGCGCCCACTGCCCAGCTCTTCAAAAACCCGATCGATCCGCGCACGGCGGATTATTTGACGGGCCGTTTTGGCTGATACCATCTAGTACAGGCACCTTTAGGGTTAAGATGCGGTCATGTCGGCCGCAAAGGGGTTCAACATGATCTATTACGTCGAGGACGATGACAACATCAGGGATCTGACGGTCTATGCGCTGCGCAAGCAGGGAATCGAGGCCGAGGGCTTTTCGTGCGACGGCGAGTTTAAGGCCGCCGTGGCGCGACGGGTGCCCGATGCTGTGCTGCTCGATATCATGCTGCCCGATACCGATGGTTTGGCGATTATGCGCCGCCTCCGCGCCGACCGCCTGACGGCGACGGTGCCCATCATGATGCTTACCGCCAAGGACACCGAGCTCGACAAGGTGATGGCGCTCGATGGCGGTGCCGACGATTACCTGACTAAACCCTTCTCGCTCATGGAGCTTGCGAGCCGCTGCCGCGCACTGCTGCGTCGCGGCGGAATGGTCAAGCAGGCGAGCGATGTGCTCAGCGTGGGCGACATCGTGCTTTCGCCCAGCCATCGCGAGGTGACCGTTGCCGGCGAGCCGCTTAAGCTCACCCTGCGCGAGTTCGCAAGCCCGGCGTGGTCTTTACCCGCGAGTCGTTGCTGCAGAGCGTGTGGGGCTGGGACTTCGACGGCGGTTCGCGCACTGTTGACGTGCACGTGCAGACGCTTCGCCAAAAACTGGGCGAGCATGCCAGCGCCATCGAGACCGTGCGCGGCGTGGGCTACCGCTTGGCCGAGCCTTCTGCCGGTGATGGTGCCGAAGGTGACGTCACCGCGGCCACCGCATCGGAGGAGTAACCCGTGGTCTTCGCCCCCCAGGGAAAACATACGCTGTCGCACCGCGTTTTTGTGACGATCTTTGTCTGCGCCATGGCGGTTATCGTGGCGTTTACGGTGTTGGGTGCGTTCTTTGTGCAAAACACTTTGGCGGATGCCACGAGTGCCAATCTGGCGCAGGAAACCGAGCTCATTGCTGCCGCCCTCGACGAGCAGCAGGAGCCCATCCCGTTCTTGCGTAGCCTTGATCGCGAGGACTTGCGCATCACGCTGATTAACAAGGATGGATCGGTTGCCTACGACAACGAGGCGTCGCCTTCCACACTGCCCAACCATGGCGATCGCCCCGAGGTCATCGAGGCCTTTGAGAATGGTTCGGGTTCCGCGGAGCGCGCAAGCTCTACGCTCGACGAGATTATGCTGTATCGCGCCGTCGCCCTTGATAACGGCCAGGTTGTCCGCTTGGCGCAGGCCCAGCCTGGCGTTGCAGCGATTTTGCTGTCGATGGTGGCGCCGATGCTGCTTATCGCAGCAGCGGGCGCGGTACTCTCGTTTTTTATGGCGCGCCGCGAGTCCCGTGCCATCATCGCGCCGTTGCAAGAGGTGGATTTGGACCACCCACGCCGTAGCTATGAGCACGCCTATGCCGAGATGGTCCCCATGCTTGAGCGTATCGAGTCGCAGCGCCAGGAACTCAAGCGCCAAATGGCGGTGCTAGCGGACAACGACCGTATGCGCCGCGAGTTCACGGCGAATATCACCCACGAGCTCAAGACGCCGCTTACGGCGATTTCGGGCTATGCCGAGCTCATCGCAAACGGCATGGTCGAGGGCGAGGACGACCTGCGCAACTTTGGCGGTCGCATCTATCGTGAGGCGGGCCGCTTGGCAGCGCTTGTCAACGACATCCTTACGCTGTCTAACTTGGATGAGGCCGAGCGTGCAACTGAGGGCGAGGCGGTGCCCATTGGGTCCACGGAGCCTATTGAGCTCTCGCGTGCCATCTACGCGGTTGAGCAGCGTCTTGAACAGGTTGCCCGTCAGGCGAATGTGACGATAGGTCATGAGACCAAGCCTGTGGTCATCGAGGGCGTGTCGCGCTTGATTGACGAGCTCATCTATAATCTGGCAAGCAACGCCATCCGCTACAATCGACCCGGCGGTACGGTTACGCTGCAGTGCGGCACCAACGACGAAGGCCATCCGTTCCTCGCGGTCGCCGACACGGGAATCGGTATCGCGCCTGAAGAACAGGGCAAGGTATTTGAGCGGTTCTATCGCGTGGACAAGAGTAGGTCCAAGGCACGCGGCGGAACCGGTCTGGGGCTTGCCATTGTCAAGCATGCGGCCCTGTATCATCACGCCACGCTCGATCTGTCGAGCGAGTTGGGCGTGGGAACCACCATTACGGTGACGTTTCCCATACAGCAGGACGAGCCATTCGCATAGCGATACAACATAGATATTGATGTAGACGCCGCATTTGACTTTCGGGTGCGGCGTTGTTGTGCAATTTTACGATTGCTTCCGACATTTTTACAGGAGAGCCTGTTTCTTATGTATAGAGTTTGGTCTCGGTAAAAAGATGCGATAACATACGGACAGTTTTGTCAATCCGAACTGGGGAAATGAAAGGCAAGCTGCATGACCCTTCTCGAACTGTTCCAGCTGCTCAAAAAGCACCTCAAGCTGGTCATCACCCTTCCGGTGGTCTGCGCGATCGCCATGGGCATCGTGTCCTTCGTTGCGATGGACAACACCTACACCGCGACGACGAGCATGTACATTCTCGCCAAGACCGACGATAGCGGTCAGATGAGCTACAACGATCTCTCGGCGAGCCAGATGCTTTCCAACGATATCGCCACGCTGCTGGATAGCGATAGCGTTAAGAGCGGTGCTGCCAATGAGTTGGGCCTTGCTGACCTGGATGACTACAAGGTGTCTGTTTCCTCCGAGACCACCACGCGTGTCATTACGCTTTCGGTTACCGGCACCGATGCCAAGGAGACGGCTAAGGTCGCAAAGGCCATGGCCAGCTCGGTGAGTACGGTTGCTCAGAACGTCGGCGCTGCCCAGAGCATCAACGTTATCGACGAGGCTAAGACTCCCGAAGTCCCCAGCGGCCCCAAGCGCACGCTGTACGTTGCTGTCGCGTTCCTCGCCGGTATCTTTATCGCAGTTGCCTATGTCGTTTTGGCAGACATGCTCAATACTCGCATCCGCGGTGCCGAAGAGGCAGAAGAGCTCCTGGGCATTCCCGTTGTTGGCCGAATTCCGGCTATGAAAGGTGGTAAATAGGCATGGCTAAGGCAAAGAACACCGATAAGCTCGTTGTACAGAATGCCGCCAAGACCCTTCTGGCCAACATCCGCTTTGCGAGCGTGGACGACCCCATTCGCACCATCACCGTTACCTCCTCGATTCCCAACGAGGGCAAGTCTACGGTTTCCATTAACCTTGCTCAGGCAATTGCCACGAGTGGCAAGTCCGTGCTCCTGGTTGAGGCCGATATGCGCCGCAGGTCCCTTTCCGATATGCTCGGCGTTCGTTCGCGCGGCGGACTCTATGCGGTTCTTTCCGAGCAGATCTCCATTGACCAGGCAATTGTCGAGACGGGTCAGAAGAACTTCTACTTCCTTGATGCCGAGCCGCATATTCCCAATCCTGCCGACATCATCGTCTCTCACCGCTTTGCCAAGCTGGTAAAGGCACTGTCTGCTAAGTTCCAGTACGTCATCTTCGACGCTCCCCCGGTCGGCACCTTCATCGATGCTGCCGAGATTGCCAGCCTGACCGACGGCACGCTGTTCGTGGTGCGCGAGGACTTCACCAAGCGCGAGGAGGCGCTCAACGCCATCGGTCAGCTTAAGAAGTCCGAGAAGGTCAAGCTCATCGGTACCGTTATGAACTACTGCGAGACCGAGACCAGCGAGTACTACTACTCCTACTACACCAAGGACGGTAAGAAGGTTAAGAAGGGCTCCGACGATCAGGGGACTTCCAAAAAGGGCATCTTCACCAACCGAGCAAACGTTTAGTTGATTAAGGCTGACCTATGCGTGACATTCATTGCCATATCTTGCCGGGTGTAGACGACGGCGCCGCCGATCTCGATGAGAGCTTGGCGATGCTCGAGGCTGCCAAGCGGGCCGGTGTAACCAGAATCGTTTGCACTCCTCACTGCCGTGATCCCTATTTTGATTACGACAAGATGTGGGATGCCTTTGAGCTGCTGCGTGATAACGCTGACGGTTTTCCGCTCCAGATGGGCTTCGAGGTCAACCATCGAAAGCTCGTTGAGCTTGGTATCGATGCCGCGGAGCACTTGCATTTCGATGGGACCAACGAGTTTCTGCTCGAACTTTCGACGCATGCCGATGCGTATGCGTTTAGAGAGTACGAGAACACGATTTACGATTTGCAGTGCCGTGGCTACCAGGTGATCATCGCTCATCCTGAGCGCTATCGTGCGGTTCAAAAGGATGTAAGCGTGGCGGAGCGTCTGGTCGATATGGGCTGCAAGCTGCAGGCTTCGGCGGACTTTATTGCCGGCGGTCGCTTTGGTCGCGAGAAAAAGCCGGCACAGCGCCTGTTCGATCAGAACCTGTACAGCTTCATCGCGAGCGATGCCCATAACGTGGGTCATTACGACTGCCTGGCGAAGGCTCGCGCGAAGTTTAGCGTACGCGGAGCTCATTTTCGCTAAAATCTGTCCCTAACGTTCGCATTGAATGAAAGGGCAGCCATGGATATCCAACTTAAGACGGGATGCTTTGATGACGCGGCGTTGGTGCGCCGCGTCGTTTTTATGGACGAGCAGGGCTACGAGAATGAGTTCGACGCTATCGACGAGGATCCAAACTGCATTCATGTGACGCTCTATGTAGACGGCGAGCTTGCCGGTTGCTCGCGCGTGTTTCCCGAAGAGCTTGAGCGCGTGGCTGACGCAGAGGCCCCGGTGTTGCCGGCATGCGACATGGACGAAGGCGTTGCGGCGGGGGAGACCTACATTATGGGGCGCGTCGCCGTGCTGCCGGCTATGCGTCGTCGCGGACTGGCGAGTGCGATCGTGGAGACCAGTGCTTCGTGTGCACGCGATGCCGGCGCCAAGCTTATTAAGCTGCATGCGCAGGAATACGTGCTGCCGCTCTATGTAAAGGCGGGCTACACGCAAATTGCCCCGGTAGATTACGAAGACGAGGGCCAGCCCCATGTCTGGATGGCCAAGCGCGTAGATGGCAGATAGGGACGTTCCTTTTCTGCCGGCAGCTGGGGACACTCCTTGGCAATTGACGCATTGGAGCGCTCGGACATACAGTTTTTCGATTCCGTATGTATATATGCGCGCTATTGGGTTATAAAATCTAAGTCTGAACATAGCAGGTCTGCGATGCGGCTCGGGCAACCGGGCCGTTTTTGCGGACGGGGGTAGCGCGAAAGGACTGCACATGCGTCAATTTAAGACCGAGAGCAAAAAACTGCTCGACCTCATGATCAACTCCATCTACACCAATAAGGAAATCTTCCTGCGCGAGCTTATCTCTAACGCGAGCGACGCCGTCGACAAGCTCAACTTTAAGAGCCTGCAGGATCCGAGCGTCAAGATCAACCAGGGCGACCTGGCCATTCGCGTCTCCTTTGATAAAGACGCCCGCACCATTACCATCTCGGATAACGGCATTGGCATGACCGCCGA
>CAJJVE010000056.1:0-9491 GCA_905196265.1 uncultured Collinsella sp.
ATATAGGCACACAAGGTCAAAGGCGGCACCATGATCCTCCTGGTCGACAAGATCGAAAAAAGCTTCGGCGCGCGCGTCCTCTTTAGCGGCGCGTCCTTCCAGATCAACCCCGGCGAGCGCTTCGCGCTCGTGGGACCCAACGGCGCCGGCAAAACCACCATGCTCAAAATCATCATGGGCATCGACAGCCCCGACGCCGGCCAGGTCCAGTACGCCAAGGACTGCCAGGTGGGCTACCTAGAGCAGGAAACCAACCTGGAGCACAAGGACACCACCATCCTCGCCGAGGTCATGGCCGCCGCCAAGGAAATCCGCCGCATGGGCGAGCGCGCCAACGAGCTGCAGGCCCAGATCACCGAGCTCTCCGAGCAGGGCAAGGACGTCGACGCACTCCTCAACGAGTACGGCATGGTCCAGGACCGCTTTGAGCACCTGGGCGGCTACGAGCTCGAGAGCAACGCTCGCAAGATCCTGTCCGGCCTGGGCTTTAAGGTCACCGACTTTGAGCGCCCGTGCTCCGAGTTCTCGGGCGGCTGGCAGATGCGCATCGCGCTCGCAAAGCTCTTCCTGCGCCATCCCGACTTGCTGCTTCTGGACGAGCCCACCAACCACCTGGACCTTGAGAGCGTCCAGTGGCTGCGCGGCTTTATCGCGAACTACGACGGCGCCGTCCTCATCGTCAGCCACGACCGCGCCTTCATGGACGCCTGCGTCGACCACGTCGCCGCGCTCGAGAACCGCCGCGTGACCACCTACACCGGCAACTACAGCAGCTATCTCAAGCAGCGCGAGGACAACCTGGAGCAGATGCGCGCCAAGCGCGCTGCCCAGGAGCGCGACATCGCCCACATGCAGGTCTTCGTCGACAAGTTCCGCTACAAGCCCACCAAGGCTGCCCAGGCCCAGGAGCGCATCCGCAAGATCGAGCAAATCAAAAAGGAGCTCGTCATCCTGCCCGAGGGCCACAAGCACATTGACTTTAAGTTCCCCGACCCGCCGCGCTCGGGCGACATGGTCGTGGGCCTGGAGGGCGTGTCCAAGTCCTACGGCAACAAGCACATCTACAGCGATATCGACCTTAAGCTCTACCGCGGCGAGCATGTGGCGCTCGTCGGCCCCAACGGCGCCGGCAAGTCCACGCTCATGAAGATCATCGCCGGCCTGGAGCCGCCCACTACCGGCACGCGCGACCTGGGCACGAACGTGGGCGTGGCCTATTACGCCCAGCATGCGCTCGAAGGCATGACCGAGTCCAACACCGTCCTGCAAGAAATCGACACCGTCACGCCCAAGTGGACCGTGCCTCAGCAACGCAGTCTGCTGGGCGCCTTCCTGTTTAGCGACAACGATTCCATCGAAAAGCAGGTACGCGTCCTCTCCGGTGGCGAAAAGGCCCGTCTGGCCCTGGCCAAGATGCTCGTAGCGCCCGAGGCGCTCCTGTGCCTGGACGAGCCCACCAACCACCTGGACATCGACTCGGTGGACATGCTCGAGAACGCCCTGCAAAACTTCCCCGGCACCATCGTGCTGATCAGCCACGACGAGCACCTGGTGCGCGCCGTGGCCAACCGCATCATCGACATCCGTGACGGCAAGGTCACGGTATACGACGGTGACTACGACTACTACCTCTACAAGCGCGAGGACCTCGCAGCCCGCGCCGCCGCCGAGGCGGCAGGGGAGAGCGCGCCGGCGGCGGCTAAGTCCACCAAAGCCAGCGCCGCCCAGGCCGACACCCCCGCCGCGGCGCCTAAGCCGGCCGAGGGCAAAAAGACCAAGGAGCAAAAGCGCGTCGAGGCCCAGGCCCGCGCCGCGCTCAACAAAAAGCTCAAGGGCGTGCGCAGCCAGCTCAAGAAGATCGAGACGGAGCTCGACAAGAAGCGTGCCCGCTATGACGAGCTTATGGAATTGATGGCGAGCGAAGAGCTTTATGCCGATCAGGACAAGTTCAACGCAGCGCTGGGGGAATATAACGGGCTTAAGCAAGAGCTGCCAAAGCTCGAGGACGAATGGCTCGAGCTTTCCACCCAGATTGAAGAGGAGACCGCGCGTGAACTCTCGTAAGGCCGCTGCCGTGGCGATGAGCATCATCGCCATCGCGTGCCGCATCTGCGGCATCTTTATGAGCGCGATGACCGTGCTGCTGTGCTTTAGCGGCCTCACTGCCAAGCTGCAGATTGTGGGCTTTGTCGTTGAGCTTTCGCGCGCCCTGCCGAGCGCCATTGCCGGTTACGGCGTCATCACGTCGCCCTTTGGCGGTGTGTTCCGCCTGGATTACGCCATCGTGGCCGTGATTCTGTTTGTGGCCGACCACCTGCTCACGCGCGCCTCGCGCCGCGTCCGCTAGGGGATCGCCATGTCCAGCAGCTACCTTATGAACCTGCTCGCCAGCGCCGTCGCCGTCATCGTTGGCATCGTGATCCACGAGAGCGCACACGCCGCCGCGGCCTGGGCACTCGGCGACAAGACGGCCCGTTCGCGCGGCCGCGTCTCGCTCAACCCGCTCAACCATATCGACCCGTTCGGTACCATTATCCTGCCGCTGCTCATGCTTGCCGCCGGCGGCCCGGTGTTCGCCTTTGCCAAGCCCGTGCCCGTGTACCTCAACAACCTCAAGCACCCCAAGCGCGACGAGGTCTTGGTGAGCGTTGCCGGCCCTGCATCGAACATCGCACTGGCATGCCTTGCCTCAGCCCTCATGCACGTGACATACGGCAACCTCTACGCCAGCATGTCCTTTGCCGTAGCGTCCCAAATCATGAACTTCGGCGCCACCTTTATCGTGGTCAACCTGTCGCTCGCGTTCTTTAACCTCATCCCGATTCCGCCGCTCGACGGCTCGTCGATCATCGTGCCTTTCCTCAAAGGCAAGGCGCTCGCCAACTACTATCGTCTGCAGCAATACGCCATGCCGATCCTTATCATCGTGCTATACCTGCTGCCCATGTGGACCGGCATCGACGTGATCGGCCGTTATTTCGACGTTACCGTGTATCCGCTAGCGGAGCAGCTGCTCAACTTCGCAATCGCCGGCATCTAGGGTAAACTTACAGGTCGACCGCGCAAAACGGTCGCAGCATGCACCCAAACCGCGCCGCGAAGGCGCCGTCAAAGGAGGTCGAAAATGTCGTATCGCGTGTCGACGCAGGTCTACAGCGGACCGTTCGACCTGCTGCTGCAGCTGGTAACCCGCCAAAAAGTTGATATCGGTGCCATCTCGATCAGCGAGGTGGCCGAGCAGTACCTTACCGAGGTCGAGCGCATCGAGGCACTGGACCTGGACGTGGCAAGCGACTTTTTGCTGGTCGCGGCAACACTTTTGGACATCAAGGCTGCCTCGCTGGTGCCCCAGGAGGCCCCCAGCAAATCCGTCGACGAGGACGAGGACGACGAAGACCTCGAGGAGCTTAGCGCGCTCGACGGCGACGCCCTGCGCGAGGTCCTGATCCAGCGCCTGATTGCCTACAAGCAGTTTAAGGGCGCGGCGGCGGCCCTTGGCGCGCGCATGCAGGCCGAGAGCCGCATGCATCCGCGCGTGGCCGGCCCCGACCCCGAGTTCCTGGGCCTTATGCCCGACTATCTGGCTGGCATCACGCTGCGCGGCCTCGCCGTCATCTGCGCCGACCTGGACGGCAAGCGCCAGACCTTCCTGCTGGAGGCCGAGCACGTGGCACCGCATCGTGTGCCGCTCGACCTGACGGTGGCATCGGTCGACCGCTTTACCATGGCGCACCAAACCTGCACCTTCCGCGAGCTGCTGGACGGCGACGCCACGACCGAGCAGCTCGTCGTCACTTTCCTAGCCATGTTGGAGCTCGCCAAGCGCGGCTCGCTCACATTGAGCCAGGACGAGATCTTTGGAACCATTCAGATCAACCGCGTCGAGGGTGCCGAGGCCTATGTGCCCGGCGAGGGCCCCGAGCTCACTGAATAGGAGCGGCAACCATGTCAACCCTTTCTACGCTGGAGGCAAACAGCCTCAAAGGAGCCCTCGAGGCGCTGCTGCTGGTGTCGAGCGACCCCGTGAGCGCACCCGCCCTGGCAGGTGCGCTGGATATCGCTCCGGGCGAGTGCGCATCGCTGTTGGCCGAGCTTAAAGTTGAGTACGAGGAGGCCAATCGCGGCTTTCAACTGCGCGAAGTCGCCGGTGGCTGGCGACTGTTTACGCACCCCGCCTACCACGATGTGGTCGAGGCCTATGTGCTGAGCTGGGACACGCAAAAACTGTCGCAGGCGGCGCTCGAGACCCTGGCCGTCATCGCCTATCACCAGCCCGTTACGCGCGAGGTCGTCAAGGGCATCCGCGGCGTCAACTCCGACGGCGTCATCGCGTCGCTCGTTGACAAGGGTCTGGTGCGCGAGCTCGGCCGCGACCCCCAGCGCGGTCAGGCCATCATTTACGGCACGACCAACGCCTTTTTGGAGAAGTTCGGCCTGCGCTCCACCCGCGATCTGCCCGACCTGGAGCAGTTTGCCCCCGACGAGCAGTCGCGCCAGTTTATCCGCGAGCGCCTGAGCGGCCGCAGCATTCAGTCCACGCTCGAGGAGCAGGCCGAAGACCTGGACGAAGAGCGCGAACTGATCGATACCGATGTTGAAGATGTTGAGGCAGTCGAGGACTTGGAGACCCTGGTCGTCGACGAGACCTCGGAGGATTTGCATGACGAGGACTAACGAAGCAGGGGAGACGCGCATCGCAAACGCCGAGGGTGCCACAACGCCCGCGACCGGCGCCCAGACCGTCTACCCGCACACCATGCGCCTACAGCGCTTTTTGGCGCGCGCGGGCGTGGCGAGCCGCCGCGGCTCGGAGGACCTGATGACCGCAGGCCGCGTGACAGTCAACGGCCAGGTCGCGACCGAACTGGGCACCAAGGTCGACGTCGACCGCGACAACATCGAGGTCGATGGCATGCCCGTCAAGCTCAACCAGGGCGCCGTGTACCTGATGCTCTACAAGCCGACCGGTTACCTCACCACCATGAGCGATCCGCAGGAGCGCCCTTGTGTGGCCGACCTGGTCCCGCGCGACCGCTTTCCGGGGCTCTTCCCGGTGGGTCGCCTGGACCGTGACACTACGGGCCTTTTGCTCTTTACCACCGACGGCGACCTGTCACAGGATCTGCTGCACCCCAGCAAGCACGTCTACAAGACCTACCAGGCGCTGGTGGATGGCCACCTGACCGATCGCGACTTGGAACCGCTGCGTCGCGGCATCGAGCTCGACGACGGCCCGTGCCAACCGGCGATCTGCCGCGTCATCACCGCACGCGAGGCCGAAGCCGTCGCTCCCCAAGGCGTCAAGCCCGGCACCACCGCCGTGGAGGTCATCATCCGCGAGGGGCGCAAAAACCAGGTCAAGCGCATGTTGAGCAAGATCCACCATCCGGTGATCCGCCTGCACCGCTGTAACTTTGCCGGCCTGGAGCTCAAAGACGTGGCCAAGGGCTGGTGGCGAGAGCTCACCGACCGCGAGGTGCAGATCCTCAAGGCCGGCGGTATCCCGCCCAAGCAGGCCGCCTCCAAGCGCGCCGCCGCGCCCGCGTCCAACACCGCGAGCCGCACGCGCCACCACGGCAGCCACGGCTCCGCGCCCAAGCGCAACACCTACCGCGAGCGCTACACGGGCTAGCCAGTCCGCCGGCAAGCAGCGCCTGCGTCCCATACCAGCACATCAACCACCGAAAGGAAGCATTGCATGATCGTCGCCATCGACGGCCCCGCCGGTTCCGGCAAGTCCACCATCGCCAAAGAGATCGCCCGCCAGCTGGGCTTTAACAAGCTCGACACGGGCGCCATGTATCGCGCCGTTACCTTCGCCGCGCTCGACCGCGGCATCGACCTGGACGACGAAGCGGCTATCGACGCCCTCGCCGAGCAGATCGATATTCGCTTTACCAACGGCACCGGCGAGGACACGCGCCTGACCATCGACGGCCAGGATGCCTCGGCTGCCATTCGCACCCCGCAGGTGGACGCCAACGTCTCCAAGGTCTCGGCCTACCCGGGCGTGCGCGCGGCCATGCTCATCCACCAGCGCCGCGCCGCCGAGAACCGCGACATCGTCGCCGAGGGTCGCGACATCGGCACCGTCGTGTTCCCCAACGCGCAGGTCAAGGTGTTCCTAACCGCCGACCCGCGCGAGCGTGCCCGTCGCCGCGTGCTGCAGCGCCACCAAAACGACGCTCAGCCGCTCAGCACCGAGCAGCTCGAGGCCGAGGTCGACGAAACCCTCGACGCCCTCAAGCAGCGCGACAAGCTCGACAGCAGCCGCGAGGTCGCGCCGCTCGTGCCCGCCCAGGACGCCGTGCACGTCGACTCCACCGCCCACACCATCGACGAGGTCGTCCACATTATCGAGGACCTCATCAACCAAAGGAGGTAGCCCATGCGCCTGTTTAAGCAGACGCCCGAGGATTATTACAACGCCCCCTACGCCGAGTTCCCGGCGCTCATCCGCGGCACCGTCGTCGTGGTCATGGGCATTCTGTGGGTCTTCTCCAAGCTCATGTGGCGCTGGAAGGTCGAGGACGCCGACCTGCTGTTTGAGCGCCAGGAAGGCCGCGGCAGCGTAGTCATCTGCAACCACACCTCGATGGCCGAGCTCCTGGCTGTAGAGACGGCGCTGTTCTTTGGCGGCCGCCGCATCCGCCCCATTTTTAAGTCCGAGTTTGCCAAAAGCAAGATTGTGCGCTGGGCCTTTAGTCGCGTGGGTGGTATTCCCGTCGAGCGTGGCACCGCCGACATGAAGTGCCTGCGCGCCGCCCAGCATGCGCTGCAGCGCGGTGAGGACGTCCTGATCTTCCCCGAGGGCACACGCATCCGCTCGCGCGAGATCAAGCCCGAGGTTCACGGCGGCTTTGCGCTCATCGCCCAGATGGGCAAGGCACCCGTCAACCCGCTCGCCATCTGTGGTTGGTCCGACATTACGCCTAAGGGCAAAAAGCTCATGCGCCCCAAGAAGTGCTGGATCCGCGCCGGCAAGGCCATCTCGCTATCCGACGCACCGGCCGAGCTTAAGCGCAAGGAGCGCCTGGCATGGTTTGAGTCCGAGGCCATGAACCGCGTCTACGCCATGCGCGACGAGCTGTGCGACGAGCATCCGGGCAGGTTCTAGCCATGGGTGAGAACGTCATGTATACCGCTGCGGCCGCCGCTGAGGGGTTCGTCCCCACCATCGAGATCGCCGCGCATGCCGGCACCTGCTACGGCGTGCAGCGCGCGCTCGACATGGCACTGGCCGCCGCGCCGCAGGCAGGGGAGAGCGCTCAGGTCCACACGCTGGGTCCACTCATCCATAACCCCATCGTGGTACGCGAGCTTGCCGAGGCCGGCGTCGGTCTGGCAGACACCTTGGACGACGCCGTATCGGGCACCGTGATTATCCGCGCCCACGGTGTGGTGCCGCAGGTCATCGACGCCGCTCGCGAGCGCGGCCTTACCGTGGTCGACGCCACCTGCCCCTACGTGAAGAAGGTCCACGTGGCGGCCGAGCGCCTGGTGCGCGAGGGCTACCGCGTGATCGTCGTGGGCGAGCCGGGCCACCCCGAGGTCGAGGGCATTCTGGGCCACGCTGGTGATTACGCTCAAGTCGTGAGCTGCGCCGCCGATGCTGACGCGCTGCCGCTCAAGGGCAAGGTGGGCCTCGTCGTGCAGACCACCCAGACCGCACAGAACCTGGCCGAGGTTGTGGCCGCCATCACCCCGCGTGTGCAGGAACTGCGCGTGATCAACACCATCTGCGCCGCCACGAGCGAACGGCAGCAGGCAGCCGCGTCGCTTGCCAACCGCTGTGATTGCATGGTCGTCGTGGGCGGCAAAAATTCGGGCAACACCCGTCGCCTGGCGCAAATCTGCGCCGACGTCTGCGAGCACACGCACCACATCGAGGAAGCTTCCGAGCTCGAGGCCGCATGGTTTGCCAGTGCGCGCCACATCGGCATCACCGCCGGAGCCTCCACCCCGCAAGAACACATCGAACGCGCCGTTGCGCGCATCAAGGAGCTTTGCCGCTAATCATGGACCAGACCGTACCCGCATACGCCGCCGAGGTGGCCGATTACGGGCGCAGCCGCGACCCCGAGCCGGGTGAGGGCGCGCTCGTAAAGAACGTGCGTCCCGAATCGCCCGCATGGGATGTGGGTATCGAGCCGGGCATGCGTGTGCTCAAGGTCAACGGCGAGCAGCTAACCGATATGATCGTGTGGCTCTGGGAAGCAGACGACGACACCGTCGAGTTGGAGGTTTTCGACCCGCGCGACGGCACCGTCACCCCCGTCGAGCTTGACCGCTTTCCCGGCGAGGACTGGGGCCTAGAGTTCGATGGTCCCATCTTCGACGGCATGCGAACCTGCGTCAACGCCTGCGTGTTCTGCTTTATGACGATGCTGCCCAAGGGCGGCCGCTCAACGCTCTATATTCGCGATGACGACTACCGCCTGAGTTTTTTGCAAGGTAACTTTGTCACGCTTACGAATCTCTCCGACGAGGACGTGCAAAACGTCATCGACCGCAACATGAGTCCCATGAACGTGTCGGTCCACGCCGTGAGCCCCGATGTTCGCCGCCGCATGATGGGCCGCAACGCCCAGCGCGGCATGGACGTGCTCGAGGCCATCATGGCCGCCGGCATCGAGATTCACGCGCAGATCGTTTTGTGCCCCGGAATGAACGACGGCGAGGAGCTGGAAAAGACCCTACGCTTTTGCGAGGAGCACGAGCAGATCACGAGCTTGGGTATCGTGCCGCTCGGATTTACCAAGCACCAGAACCGCTTTAGCTGGTCCTACAGCGACAAGCCCGAGCTCGCGCGCGAGACCATTGCCATGATCCGACCCTTCCAGGACCGCGCATACGAGCGCTTTGGCCGCCACACGTTCCAGATGAGCGACGAGTTCTATCTGGACGCCGGCATCGAGCCGCCCGAGGCGGACTTTTACGACGGTTACCCGCAGTACTACGACGGCATCGGCATGATCCGCTCGTACCTGGACGAGACCGACGACGTGCTTGCCACCGACGCTGGGCGCCTTGCCCGCGTTCGCAAGGCTATGACCGACCGCGACCAGCGCCTGGTATGTCTTTCGGGCGCCAGCGCACGCGATACCGTGGCGCGCTTCGTGGAGTCTCCACAGGGCCTTTCCGGCACCGTCACGGCCATCAAGAACCGCTACTTTGGCGGCAACGTGGACGTGACCGGCCTCATCGTCGCGAGCGATATCCTTGAGCAGCTGCCGCAAGACCTGTCGGGGGTTATGCTCTTTGTGCCTAAGCTCATGTTCAACGCTGACGGCATGACGCTTGACGAGTATCATCGTGACGATTTACTCGCAAGCCTTACCAGTCGCGGCGCCGAGGTTCATGTGGTGTCGACCATGCCGCATGAGCTGCTCGATACCCTGGAGCACATCCTTGGCATTGTGCCTGCCGACTCTACTAATTCCGCTGACCCTATCCATTAAAGGAGAGCAGATGAAACCTATCGTCGCCGT
>CAJJVE010000057.1:0-9354 GCA_905196265.1 uncultured Collinsella sp.
GTTCAGCATCTCAACGGTCTGATTCGTCCCCAGGAGGGTTCCGTTTACGCATTGGGGCTCGACCTGGCAAACAAGAAAGATGCCGACGCGGTTAAGGCAAAGGTCGGCGTGGTGTTTCAGTATCCAGAGCGTCAGCTGTTTGCCGAGACCGTGGCACAGGACGTGGCATTTGGTCCGCGTAACCTTGGCTTGTCGCAGGCCGAGGTTGCCCGCCGCGTTGAGTCATCGCTCGCGCGCGCGGGCCTCGACCTGGCCACGGTGGGCGACAAGAGCCCCTTTGAGCTCTCGGGCGGGCAGCAGCGGCGCGTGGCGTTTGCTGGCGTGCTTGCCATGGAGCCCGAGGTCCTGGTACTCGATGAGCCCATGGCGGGGCTCGATCCGGCGGCGCGCAGTGATTTCTTGGAGCTCATCGATCGACTTCACCGCGATGGCCTGACCGTCGTCATGGTTTCGCACAGCATGGATGACCTGGCCAATTGCTGCGACCGTATCGTCGTAATGAACAAAGGTGCGGTGTTTGCCGAGGGCACGCCCGCTCAGGTGTTTGCGCATGCGGATGAGCTTAAATCAATCGGCTTGGGCGTACCTGCCGCTCAGCGCATGGCGCTGGCGCTTGCGAAGGCAGGCGTGCCGCTGCGCTTTGACGGTCTCTATACGGTTGAGTCGCTGGCAGACGAGTTGGTGGACCTGCTAAACGGTCGCTCGGACGGTCCTTCTAACGTCTCGGACAAGGCCAAATCCAAGACGGTCACGCGAGAGGAGGGCTGTTAATGGAGGCGTTTTCGTTTGGTAGCTACTATCCCGGCGATAGTGCAATCCACCGCCTGGACCCGCGAACCAAGTTGCTCTTGGGTTTTGTGTTTCTGATCACGACGCTTACGGTCAGCAGCTTCCGCGGACTGGTCCCGGTCGCAATCTTCGTTGTCCTGATCTATACCGTGTCCCGGGTGCCGGCTCGTCGCGTCCTGTCATCGATGGCACCGCTGCTGGCGATTGTCGCGGTGGTCGCGGTGCTCAACCTGTTTTCCGACCAGAGCGGGCGCATTCTGTGGCAGCTCGGCTTTTTGCAGATAAGCGAGGGCTCGCTGCATTCCGCCGCCTTTATGGCGTGCCGCCTGACTTTGATGATGGCCGGTATGAGCGCTATCACGCTCACCACACCGACGCTCGACCTCACCGCGGGTTTTGAGCGCCTGCTCGCGCCGTTTGCGCGTGTGGGACTTCCTGCGCACGAGCTCGGCATGATCATGGGTATCGCGCTGCGCTTTATGCCGCAGTTTGCCACCGAGATGAAGCAGACGGCCGATGCGCAGGCGAGCCGCGGTGCGCGCGTGACGGGAGGCCCGCTCGGCGGCGTGCGTATGCTCGGCAGTGTGGCGATTCCGCTGTTCACGGGCGTGTTCCGTCATGCCGAAACGCTGTCTGCCGCCATGGATGCCCGTTGCTATCATGGCGAACAGGGCCGCACACGTCTGCATGCGCTTGCATTTGGCCGCGGCGACGCGTTGGCTGCGGTGGTGACGGCGTTGCTGCTCATCTGCGTCATCGTCATCAATCTTCAACTTGTTTAGGCGCGATTCGAGCGCAGGAAAGGGGTCCCTATGACCGACAACGACCGCACGGCGCAGCTCGAGCGCGCCTGTTCGTATCTTAGGCGTATTCCGGCGTGGTACCTCGCCACGATCGACGTGACGGACGGACATCAGCCGCGCGTGAGGCCGTTCTCGTTTGCCATGGTCGATGATGGCAAGCTGTGGTTTTGCACCTCGCGCGACAAGGATGTGTGGGCAGAGCTCGGCGCGAACCCCAAGTTTGAGGTTTCGGGTTGGAAACCGGGGGAGTGTTGGATTGTGCTGACCGGCGAGGCCGCGCTCGAGGACGACGCGGTCGTGAGTGACCGGGTGCGCCAGGCGGGCTTTAAGCACATGGTGGGCATTGGCGAGCAACACGATAGTGCCAACGACGGCCGCCTTGCGTTTTTCTCGGTGCGCAATATCGCCGCCCGCTTCTGTGATATCGATGGCAGCGAGGAGTGCCTGGAGCTTTAACCCTAGGGCAGCTAAAACAGCCCCGACCCAAAAAGACGAGTGCCAGGAGGACACATGAACGGATTGAATACGGTGTTGGAGTATCTGACGTCGGTGCCGGCATGGTATTTGGCGACGAGCGTTGACGGACAGCCGCATGTGCGTCCGTTTTCGTTTGCGCAGATCCAGGACGGCAAGCTGTGGTTTGTAACGGCGCGCACCAAAGACGTGTGGCAAGAGTTGCTGCAAAATCAACGGTTTGAGGCCACGAGTTGGTGGCCGGGCCATGGCTGGCTCATCTTGCGCGGGCATGCGGGCCTGGATGACCAGGCCGCTCCCGATATGCGCGAGGCAGGCTGGAAGCACCTGGAGCGCCTAGGCGAGCACTACGAGGGCGCAGGCGATCCCACGCTCGTCTTCTTTAGCGTGGAGGAACCCGAGGCCTTTATCTGCAACCATGACGAATGGGTGCCGATCGAGCTCTAAACGAGTCTCTCAGCAAGCTTCGACAATTCAAATTCTCGCATGTAGCGGGCCCCACATTGCAACGTCACCGTAAGGCGCACTGGGCAATATGGGGCCCGCATTTATTTGTCAATTCCTTTGAGTGAATGTGTCGGGACTGTTTCAATGCATGAATATGCAAAAGATTTGCGTAGATATGCATCTTTTGGTGCTAAAGTTTCAACCCACTTCATAACGACGGCTGCGGAATGCGCATTGGTGCATAAACTGCAGACAAGGAGTTAGATATGTCTTTAAAGGTTGGAATCGTCGGTGCGGCTGGATATGCCGGCGCCGAGCTCATTCGCCTCGTCCTCGGTCATCCCGAGTTTGAACTTGCTGCCATTACGTCCAACGCCGATGCCGGCCAGCCGTTGTCTGCGGTGTACCCGAGCTTCGCTGGCGTAAGCGATCTTGTCTTCACGACGCACGACGCCCCCGAGCTCAGGAACTGCGATGCGGTCTTTTTGGCCGTGCCGCACACGGCTGCCATGGCACAGGTGCCCGCCCTGCTTGCCGCGGGAGTCTCCTGCATTGACCTCTCGGCCGACTATCGCCTGAGCGATCCGGCCACCTTTGAGGTCTGGTATGCCGCCGAGCACACGAGCCCCGAGCTACTCAAGAGCCGCGCCTTTGGTTTGCCCGAGCTGTTCTGCCAGGATTTGGAGGCCGCTGCATCCGACCACGCCGACGGCAAGCCCGTACTGGTCGCCTGCGCCGGTTGCTATCCCACCGCAACGAGCCTTGCCGCCGCGCCTGCCGTGCGCGCCGGCTGGGTTGCCCAGAGCGGCCCCGTGATCGTTGACGCTATCAGCGGTGTAACGGGTGCCGGTAAGTCCTGCAACGCCCGTACGCATTTTTGCAGCGCGGACGAGAACCTGGAGGCCTATGGCGTGGGCAAGCATCGTCATACGCCCGAGATCGAGCAGATTCTTGGCCTGACCGACCGCATCGTCTTCACCCCGCATCTGGCACCGCTCAAGCGCGGCCTGCTCTCCACGGTGACGCTGCCGCTCGCGCCGCAGGCTCTCGACACGCTGACCCTTGAGGACGTTGTCGACCATTACAAGCAGTTCTACGCCGGTCGCACCTTTGTGCGCGTACTCGATGCCGGCCAGCAGCCCAAGACGGCTTCGGTCGTCGGCACCAACGCCGCCCAGATCGGCCTCGCGCTCAACAAGCGCGCGGGCGTCCTGGTGGCTACGGGCGCCATCGACAATCTGTGCAAGGGTGCAGCAGGCCAGGCGGTCCAGTGCGCCAACATCGTCTTTGGTTTTGACGAGCGACGAGGCTTGCCCACAGTGGCGTGCCCGGTGTAGCACATTCGATTGTTAGCGATTTGGTAGTCGGGCATCGAGTGGGGCGCCACTCTTAAGCTGGCCTCATGATTGTGGCTGGCATGGCGCATCAACCGATGCCCCTTTTTTGTTTGACATAAGGAGTCATAAAGACGATGAATACAGAGCAGTTCGATATCAAGATTCGTGCCGTAGAGGGCGGCGTAACGGCGGCAGCCGGCTTTAAGGCGGCGGGCATCCATGCCGGATTCCGCAAGAATCCCGAGCGCCTGGATTACGCGCTCGTCGTGCCCGATAAACCCTGTCCCGGGGCCGGCGTGTTTACGACTAACCGCTTTTGTGCGGCGCCCGTGCAGGTGAGCCGTGCCAACCTGGGCGGCGCCGACAAGGGCTACGGCATCATTGCCGGCGTTTCTATCAACTCTGGCAACGCCAACGCCGCCACGGGTGAGACCGGTCTTGCCTGCGCGCGCGAGACCTGCAACATCGCCTCGCAGGTCATCGGCTGCGAGCCCCAGCAGATTCTGGTCGCCTCCACGGGCGTAATTGGTCAGATTCTGCCGATCGACACGTTTGAGACCGCCGTTCCTGCCGCCCACGAGGCACTCTCCGCCCATGGTGGCGCCGATGCCGCCCGCGCTATCATGACGACCGACACGCACTCCAAGGAGTATGCCGTGTGTTACCGCAGCGAGGCCGCGGGGCACGCAGGCAATGCCTATACGGTGGGCGGTATGTGCAAGGGCTCGGGTATGATCATGCCCAACATGGCCACCATGATCGCGGTCATCACTACCGATGCCCCCGCCGAGCCGGCGGCGCTCCACGCCCTGTTACTCTCCACCGTCAAGCAGACCTTCAACAAGGTAACGGTCGACTCCGATACTTCGACCAACGACACCTGCATCATGCTTGCCTCCGGCGCTGCCGCAAATGCCGAGTCTATTGTCGAGGGCTCCGATGCCTTTGACGAGTTGGCCTTTGCCGTGCATGAGGTGTGTGAGAGCCTGGCGCGCAATATCGCCGCAGATGGCGAGGGCGCATCCAAGCTCGTGACGGTTAATGTCACCGGCGCCGCGAACGACGAGGAGGCTGATATCGCTGCCCGTGCTGTTGCCAACTCGCCGCTCGTCAAGACCTGCATCGCCGGCCACGACTGCAACTGGGGCCGCGTTGCCATGGCGCTCGGCAAGTGCGGCGTGCAGTTTAACCAAGAAGATGTGTCCAT
Organism: uncultured Collinsella sp.; assembly: GCA_905196265.1. Taxonomy (GTDB): domain Bacteria; phylum Actinomycetota; class Coriobacteriia; order Coriobacteriales; family Coriobacteriaceae; genus Collinsella. The sequence goes on from CAJJVE010000057.1 coordinate 5,058, forward strand.
CGACATGATGGGTATGCCCGTCTGTCGCGATGGCCTGACGGTCCCCTTCGATGAGGACGAAGCCCTGCGACGTTTTGAGGCGCCCGAGATTGTGATCTCGGCAGACCTGGGCGCAGGGGACGCGGCGACCACCGTGTGGACTTGCGACCTCACGCACGAGTACATCTCCATTAACGGCGACTACCGTTCCTAGACTCCCGATGTGCCGTGCGCCCCGCTGCAATCGCGGGCAACGAGGTGCGGCGCGATAGCTACACGAAAGACGAGGCTGACTATGAAGTTCGCACGCGATTGTCGCTCGAGCGAATCCAACGAAGTTACCGCGCAGCTGCTGTTCGAGGCGCTGCCGTGGATTAAGAACCTGACCGGTAAGACGGTCGTTATCAAGTACGGCGGTGCCGCTATGGTCGACGAGCAACTGCGCCGCGACGTGATGAGCGACATCGTCCTGCTCAAGATTATCGGCATGCGCCCTGTTATCGTGCACGGTGGCGGCAAGGCCATCAACGAGGCACTCAGCCACTACGACATCCCCGTCGGGTTTAAGAACGGCCAACGCGTGACTACGCCTGCCACCATGGATATCGTACGCGAGGTACTGGGCGGCAAGGTCAATCAGGAGCTGGTCGCGGCGCTCAACCACCACGGTAACCTGGCCGTGGGCGTGTCCGGCAGCGACGCCGGTACCCTTATCGCCGAGCCACTCGACCCAGAGCTCGGCCGCGTAGGCAAGGTCACGCACGTCAACACCGACTATATCGAGCGTTTGCTCGACAGCGAGTATATTCCTGTTATCGCCACGGTCGCGGCGGGGGAGGACGGCGGCTTCTTCAACATCAACGCCGATACCGCCGCCGGCGCCGTTGCAGCGGCGCTTCATGCGCACAAGGCGATTTTCTTGACCGACGTCGACGGCCTGTACAAGGACTTTAGCGACAAGGATTCGCTTATCTCCAACCTGACGCTCGATGAGGTCAATGAGATGCTCTACGGCGGAGAAGTCGACAAGGGCATGATCCCCAAGCTTCGCGCCGCCGTCGATGCGCTTACTGCTGGCGTGTTCCGAGCCCACATCATCAACGGCACGACGCCGCACTCGCTGCTGCTGGAGCTGCTGACCGATGCTGGCGTCGGTACCGTGATCCACTCCACCGAGACGGCCTACGAGTTCGATACGCATCCGCACCCGCTTTCGACGTTTGCGGCGCGCCTGACCGAGAACCTCGACGAGGTCGAGAAGCTCCAGACGGTCTAGCTGACCCGCAGTCGTCGCGTCCCTGCACACATAGCCCTGCGCCGTACGGCGCCCAACGAAAGGCATCCCATGTCACTTGCTGCTCAACAATCGCTCGAATCCCACTACGTTATGCATACCTTTGGCCGCTCGCCGGTAGAGTTTGTCGAAGGTCACGGCATGAAGCTCATCGGTGACGATGGTCGTGAGTATCTCGACTTTCTCGCTGGTATTGGCGTGTGTAGTCTAGGTCACGGAAATCCTGCAGTGCTTTCGGCGCTCGAGGCTCAGACCAAAAAGCTTCTGCATGTGTCTAACTACTTCTACATCGAGCAGCGTGGCCAGGTCGCGGCGCTGCTGTCCAAGCTTGCCAACGACGACGTAGATGGTGCGTGCGTGCTGGCCGATGCCATTGCCGCCGGCGATGAGACCACGGCCGCTGCGCTCGGTGCCCCGGCTGCGGACGAGCAGGTGTGGGAGACGTTCTTTGCCAATTCTGGTGCCGAAGCCAACGAGGGCTCGATGAAGCTCGCGCGTCTGTACGCCAAGCGTGCTGGTAACGGCGGCAACACCATCGTATGCATGCGCGGCGGCTTCCATGGTCGCACGCTCGAGACCATTGCCGCCACCATGCAGGATTGGCTACAGGATAGCTTCCGCCCGCTGCCGGGTGGCTTTGTGGCCTGCACGCCCAACGATGTCGACGAACTGCGTTCGATCTTTAAGCAGCTGGGAAGCGAAGTCTGCGCCGTCATGCTCGAGCCGATCCAGGGCGAGAGCGGTGTACACCCCATGACCGAGGAGTTTATGGCGGCGGCGCGCGACCTGGCACACGAGGTGGGCGCCGTGTTTATCGCCGACGAGGTCCAGTGTGGCATCTTCCGCTCCGGCAAGCCGTTTGCATTCCAGACCTTTGGCGTGGAGCCCGACATTATGAGCCTTGCCAAGGGCATTGCCGATGGCGTGCCCATGGGTGCCGTGGTGGCAAAGAAGGAGATCGCCGACGTGTTTAAGCCCGGCGATCACGGTTCGACCTTTGGCGGTAGCTGCTTGGCCGTCGCGGCGTGCGCCGCGACGCTCTCCGCGCTCGTGCGCGGCGATTATGCCGAGCATGCTGCCAAGGTGGGTGCTTATATGGAGGCAAAGCTCACCAAGCTGCCGCATGTGGTCGAGGTACGCGGTCGCGGCTTAATGCTCGGCTGCGATCTGGATGACGCTGCGGGCGATGCGCATGATATTGTTGCCCGCGCGCTGGCCGCCGGCGCAGTGGTTAACGCTACTGGTACCCACACGCTGCGTTTCCTGCCGCCGCTTGTCTGCGAGGAAGCCGACGTGGATAGCCTGATCGAGATTTTGTCGAACGTTTTGGCCTAACACAACGCAATAGCTCAATTTGGACCGGGTTCCGGACTGCGGACGTGCCATTTACGGCACGATTCAGCGGTCTGGAGCCCGTTTTGTCTTAGATTTGCTAAGGCGGGGGAGACCTGCTGGTCAAAAAACATCAAATATGAGTACTGTTACCGATTTGGTAGCAGCAATTTTGGACTAATAAGGCTAGATAGCAAGACGAAATGGCGATGAATACACGATTTTAATCCAACTGTTAGTCCTTATAATGGACACATGTTGCGTAACGTAAGTAAATGCTATCTTTTTATATGTTGTAAGCAAAGTAGCAGTACTCATTTTTGCCATTTTTTGACCACGGCCTTTGTGGCAGACGCGCTGATGGGTTCGAATCCCATGAAATGGGCCCGAAAAAGGAAAGGCCTCCATCGCTGGAGGCCTAACAATTCAGTGGTGGGCGATGAGGGATTCGAACCCCCAGCCTTGTGCGTGTAAAGCACCTGCGCTAACCGTTGCGCCAATCGCCCGTGCGGAGAGAGTATAGCAAAACAATCGCCCCATTCACCTCATATCCATTAAAGGTAACTGGCGCGTGTCACAGCGGAGCTGATTCAGTTGAGATTGCCTGAACATTCCGTCCCTCTTTACACCCTCGGGTATACTCAAAAGCTACTGATTCGATTTGATACCCAGCAACAGCAGAGGGGATAGTATATGTGCGGTTTTGTCGGTTTTGTCGGTGGGACGGATAACCAATCCGAGGTGCTCACCAAGATGATGGACCGTATCGTCCATCGTGGCCCCGACATGGGCGACCAGTTTATCGACGGCCGCGTTGCCCTGGGCTTCCGCCGTCTGTCGATCCTCGACCTGACCGAGGCTGGCGCCCAACCCATGGCTAACGAGGACGGCAGCGTCGTCATTGTCTTTAACGGCGAGATCTACAACTTCCAAGAACTTCGTTCCGAGCTCGAGGCCAAGGGCTACAAGTTCCACTGCGGCGCCGACACCGAGAGCCTCCTGCACGGCTACGAAGAGTGGGGCGAGGCCGTACTCGATCGCTTGCGCGGTATGTACGCCTTCGTCATCTGGGACAAGAAGAAGAACAAGCTTTTTGGCGCCCGCGACATCTTTGGCATCAAGCCGCTCTACTACTATCCCATGGCCGATGCAGGCGACGGCGCTCCGGGCGTGCTCTTTGGTTCCGAGATCAAGAGCTTCCTGGACTACCCGCACTTCCACAAGGCGGTCAACAAAAAGGCCCTGCGTCCGTACATGACGCTGCAGTATTCGGCAACCGAGGAGACCTTCTTCGAGGGTGTCTACAAGCTGCCGCCGGCGCATTACTTTACCGTAGACATCCCGACCGGCAAGATGAACATCGAGCGCTATTGGGATTGCGATTACTCTGCCGTCGAGAAGCCGTTCGAGGAGTACGTCGACGAGCTGGATGAGGTCGTGCACGAGAGCGTCGAGGCCCATCGCATCGCCGACGTCCCGGTCGCTTCCTTCCTCTCCGGCGGCGTCGACTCCAGCTATATTGCCGCTTGTCTCATGCCCGACAAGACCTTCTCGGTGGGCTTTGACTACAAGAATTTCAACGAGACTAACTACGCCAAGGAGCTTTCCGATAAGCTCGGCGTCGAAAACGTTCGCAAGATGATTACCGCCGACGAGTTCTTTGGTGCGCTCGAGGACATCCAGTATCACATG
>CAJJVE010000058.1:0-9332 GCA_905196265.1 uncultured Collinsella sp.
CGAGTGGTCCGCCGTTCGTTAGAACGGCGGAACCTAAGGGCGCAGCGTCGACCGGCCCGCCGTTCGTCAGAACGGCGGAACCTCTAGAGCAAAGTGACGCTAAAGCTGCGGACGTCCGTCTCGCCCGGCGCCAGCGTAATGGTGTTGACCTTGTGCTCAAAGACGTCGTCCTCGGTGTCCATGGTGGTGTGACCGGTCCAGGGCTCGAGCGCCACAAACGGGGCGTCGTTGGTGGCAGACCACACGCCGATGTACTTAAAGCCCTCAAAGTCGATCTTGACGCCGTGGCCCGACTTGCGGCCGCGCAGCGTGAGCGTGGAGCCCGGGGTATCGGTGAACATGATGGCATCGTTATCGAAGCTGCGGTGCGTGATGGGCAGCACGTCCGAGTTATCGGGAGCCTTGTAGCTACCCTCGAACGTCATGAGGCCATCGGGCGTGATGATGGGGGCCTCATTGGTCCAAGCCTCGGTAAATGCCAGCTCGTAATCCTCGAACGTCTCGTCCTCGGCACCGGGAGCCGGCACGTTAAATGCAGGGTGGCCGCCCACCGAGAACGGCAGGTCCACGTCGCCGGTGTTAGTGACGGCAAAGGTCTGCGTGAGCGTGGCGTCACCAGTCAGGGCATAGGTCATGTTGAGCTTAAAGTGGAAGGGGAAAGCCTTGAGCGACTCAGGCGTATCGGTGATCTCGTAGGTGACGGACGAGCCGTCCTTGGAGACCTCGACCAGCTTGTGCTCGACGATGCGCGCGAGGCCGTGGCGCGGCATCTCGCAGGTGCCGGCCGCAGACGCCGCCGTGTTGTTGCGCAGTGAGCCCACAATGGGGAACAGGATGGGCGCATGCTTGCCCCAAAAGGCGGGATCGCCCTGCCACAGATACTCGTTGCCGTTGAGGGCAAGGCTCGTGAGCTGGGCACCCATGGAATCGATGGCCGCGGTAAGGCCGCCGCGCTTGATGGTAGTGACGGTGGACATGCTACTTCCTCCAAAAGTAAACAACAGTGTCGAGGGCTATTGTCCCACTCTTGGCGGCGGGACGGCAGGCGATTATTGAGTAGCCATAGCGGAATGAGCGGCGAGCGCCTACTGGGTATCCACGTAAAGGTCGAACCCGCCCTGCGGCGTGCTGTCGACCGTATCGGGCGCCTGCGAGTTAAAGCTCACGGGAACCATGCGCATTGAGGCACGGAAGCGCGTGCCATCGGTGGCGACGGGCGGCTCGTCGACCGTGAGCTCGTAGTCGCCGGGCTTGAGTTCGATGCCGTCGCCAGCGGAGTTGACATATTGATACTCGTCAATCGCCTGCCCCCTGAGTGTGCGGCCCACGATGTGGATGAGCATCTGGCTGTCGCCGCGGGCGGTGTCCCATGTCGCACCGTCCTTGACCTCGACCGACACATGCACCGAGCGCGTGCGGCTGAGCGATTGTTCCACGGACATCTCGACCTTGGCGGCATCTTTGCGCTGTTGCTCCACATGGCTCCAGACATTTCCGATCGCCGAGCAAGCGATGACGCCGGCCATAAAGGCGATGAGGATGGGGCCGAGCGGAGAGCGGCGGGCCGCGTCTTCCTCGCGAGCTAGGCTGGGGCGATGCGTGGGGGCGGGCGCCCGGGCACCCTGCGTGGGCACGTCGAGTATGCTGAAGGATGCCGTGCTGCCGGGGTCGATGTTATGGCGCGGCTGCGGGGTCTTGGCCGGCGAGATGGACATGTCCGCCGGCTCACCGAGTGTGGCCGTGGCATCGGCCTTAGCCTCGTCGGCCTCGGCTTGGGCCCAAGCCTGCTCAAAGGTCAGGGGCTCGGCGGCATCGGAGGCGGCATCAGGCTCGACAGCGGCATCGTTGCCGGTCTCGTCCTCGTCGCTCGACACGTCACGCGGCGCGGGCTCGTCCCACTCCTCGTCCGGAGCCTCGCCCTCGCTATACCACCATTCAAAGTTATCGATATCCATACAGGGCGCCCCTTAGGCCTCGCAAATAAACACTTGCTAGCCTTATACCCCCAGACGGCACTGGAGCTCGCCGGCACAGACAGGAAAACCGTCACAACATTCGACGCTTTTCCTCGATTTCGAGATTTTCGCCGAATGTTGTGACGGTTTGGGCGACTGGCTGGCAGTGCAATGCGACAAAGGGACTGTCTCTTTGTCGCATTCTGTTAGAGTTGCAGGGATTGAATCCCGCTTATTCATGCGACATTGGAGTGACAACCTTGACCGCCGCAACCACGCCTAAAAGTAAGTCAACCGCCGCCGCGCTCTCCCCTGCGCGCACCAAGCTCTGCCTGGCGTTGCTCGTGCTGTTGGGATTCTCGCTCGGCTGCTCCGAGTTCGTGGTCATCGGCATCGAAAGTGACTTGGCGACGGAACTCGGCGTATCGCTTGCCACTGCGGGCCAGCTCATCAGCGTGTTCGCGCTGGTCTACGCCATCGCGACGCCGGTGCTTGCGCTCAGCACGGGGCGATTCCGCCGCTACCAGCTGCTCGTGTGCTACAGCATCGTCTTTGTGCTTGGCAATTTGTTTATGGCACTGGCGCCCAACTTCCAGGTGCTCTTTATCGCGCGCATTGTCCTGGGCTCTGTCTCGGGTGCGCTGCTCGCCGTGGGCGTGACGTACATCCCTGAGCTTCTGTCCCCGCAGCAAACTTCGCTTGCTATCTCGGTAGTATATGGTGCGTTTTCCGTGGCGATGGTCTTTGTGACCTCGATCGGCAAGTTTGTGGCCGACACGCTCGACTGGCACGTGGCCATGTACGGCGCGCTGACCTTTGCCGTTTTAATCTGCGGAGCGCTCGTGGCGTTTATGCCGCGCGCTGGGCAAACCGACGAGCCCGCCACTTTTCGCGAGCAGGCGGGTCTGCTACGCGAACCGAGCATCATCACCGGCATGCTTATCTTTTTGTTTGGCGTGGGCTCGGTCTATGTGTTCTACGGCTACGTGACGCCTTATCTTGAGCAGGTGCTGGGCATGGGCACGGTCGAAGCCAGTACCACGCTTATGGCCTACGGCGTGTTCTGCCTGATCTCGAACATCCTGGGCGGATGGATCGATGCGCGCTTTGGCATGAAGGCGCTGCTTGTGACGTTTGTGCTGCAGGCGGTGGCATTGTTTGGGCTGTTTGCCGTAGGCGCTGCCATGCCGCTCGCACTTGTCTTTGTCTTTAGCCTGGCGATGCTCATGTACCTGTTCTCGGTGTCGTGCATCACGCACTTTATGGATGTGGCACGCAGCCGCCATCCCAAGTCGATGGTACTCGCAAGTTCGGTTGAGCCCATGGCGTTTAACGTCGGCATCTCGTTTGGCACCGCAGTGGGCGGCGCCGTGGTAAGCAGCGTTGGCATTGCGCACGTGGGCGCCGTGGGCGCCGCGTTCTCGCTTGTGGCCTGGGCCCTCACACTGGTGACGATTAAGTTGGCTCGCTGGGAGCGCAAGCGGGCGCAGGCGTAGGCGCAGATGCGATACTCGAGCTTGATGATGGCGATCGAAAGGAAACCGCATATGCAATGCGTACTGTTTATCTGCTATGGGAACATCTGCCGCTCGACGATGGCCGAGTCGGTGTTTACCGAGCTGGTGCACCGCGCCGGGCGCGCGGGCGAGTTTGTCATTGATTCTGCCGCGACCTCGACCGAGGAGATCGGCAACCCGCCGCATCACGGTACCGTTGCCAAGCTACGCGAGGTTGGGATTCCCGTCGTCGCACATCGCGCACGTCAGGTACGTCGCGCGGAGTATGGCGACTGGGATCACATTGTCTATATGGATGGCGAGAACGCCCGTGGCCTGCGTCGCATCTTTGGCGACGACCCCGACGGCAAGATCTCGCGCCTGCTCGATTGGACCGAGCGCCCCGGCGACGTGGCCGACCCCTGGTACACCGGCAACTTCGATGCCACCTACCGCGACGTGCTCGCCGGTTGTACCGCTATGCTCGAGCAGCTGTAGGCAAGCGAGGTCGCGGGCCACGTCTTCGGCGCGAAATGAGCGTGGATAATCTCCCGCATACAAATTGAGCGTGGACAATCTCCCACTTTGAGCGCTCAAGTACGCTCTAAACGGGAGAAAATCCACGCTCGACTACTCGTCGACGATCTCGGCAAGCCAGACGTTCAGCGTATCGACTTCGGGGCAGCAGAACTTTGCCGTACCAGGCTCGTTGCCAGGCACGGTTCCGCCATAGCGCAGGATATCGATATAGGGAAAGCCCACGTGGCAGGCCATGGCGCACATCTTGCCGCGGTCTCGGTCGAAGTCAAAGACGTCGCCCGGCTTATGACCGTGGTGGCAGCGGCACGCACCCAGCTGGTCCACGCAGCTCACGCGGATACGCGGACGCTTGCCACGCGGCGCGCCGAGCGGCTTGTTCTCGCCCGCAGGCTTGACGCCGCCCTCGCCAGCATTACTCATGGTCGATCACATCCAGGCAGGCCTCGATGGGAAGGCCAGCCGACTTGTCCTCTTGGTCGGCATTGCGCTCGATAAGCTCAGCCACCACACGCATGGCATCGGACGTCGCGCGCTGCAGACTCCAACCTGCCATAACGCGGCCGACGAGCACCGCCGAGAACGTGTCGCCCGTGCCCGGGAAATAGACCGGAATGAGCTCAAAGGGAATCGTAAAGTACTCCCCCGCCACATGGTCGTAACCGATAACCGCGTTCGTGCCATTGACTACGGCGCTCGTAATGACCACAGACTTGGCACCCAGCTCACGCACGGCGTCCACAAGGACGCGAGCCTCGTCGGGCATAATTTGCTCGGCGATAGGCCTATCGGCAAGCAGGCACGCCTCGGTATAGTTGGGCACCGCGTAGTCTGCGCACTCCAGCAGATGCCGCATAAGGCCAATCGTGGACTCGGGCACGCCCGCATAGAGCTTGCCGTTGTCGCCCATGATGGGGTCGACGAACACCTTGGTGCCCTTTTGCGCACGGCGGTGGCAAAAGTCCGAGATGATGCGTGTCTCTTCCTCGGTCACGATAAAGCCGGTCGAGATGGCGTCGAACTCAAAGCCGAGTTCCTCCCAGATAGCGAGGCTTTGGCGCACGTACTCGGTGGTGTCATGGATATAGAACTTGGGATAGTTGAGCGTGTCGGAAACGAGCGCCGTCGGCAGGTTATGGATACGGTAGCCCATGTGCGACAGCACCGGCAGCATGGCAGAAAGCGCGACCTTGCCGTAGCCGCACATGTCGTTGATCAGCAGCAGCTGAGTGTTCTTCATGAGTGTCCCCCTTGGTTCGGGCGCGGCGCGGCAGCGCCACAGTGCAACTAAGTGTAGCGCAGGGGACGTTGCGAGCGGAGTCGAGCGGCACGAAGGGCAAATTGTTGCGGAAAGGTTTCGGAAACGAGGGGCTAGCTTGCTTCATTGCGGCTCATTTGCAGCCACTTATTCAGTGCCATTTCAAAACTATGCCGGATTACGGGGCTGAACCTGAATGAGCCAACCACACCCCCTATTTTCAAATCATAGCGAGCCTTCTACCTGCGGTTTTCTTTTTACCAATTTCGGCATGGTCGGCAATCCGTCGTTCAGCCCCGTAATCCGGCATAGTTTTTAAGTTAGTCGTTGGGGACGTTCTTAAATGACTAGGCAAACAAGAACGTCCCCAACGACTATCAGCACAAGGAGTGTCCCCAAGTGCCGGCACATAAGGAACGTCCCTAAGTGCCGCTTGAACATAATAAGTTTGGTACCTTGACAATCAATCTATGCGCTCCTAAATTAGTCAGGCACAAAACAATTTCTCTACCTAACTAAGGAAAGGAGCGAAGCTTAGATATGTGTGTTGAAGCACTCGTCCTTCCGCATGAGCCCGGCGGTGACCCGTCGCAACCGGTAGACATACCCGAAGCGGTCAGCGCTGAAGACAAACTCGCCAAGCGCATCCTGAGCGGCCTGGGCTTTTGCGGCCATTACATGCATTTTCATGGCGGAGGCGTGTCCGGCAAGGCGCCCATCATCTGCCTACTGGCCAAGCAGCCCGGCGGCGAGATGTCGCAGCAGGAACTCGGCATGCACTTTGACCTCAAGCCGGGGTCGCTTTCCGAGATCCTGTCCAAGCTCGAGGTCAACGGCCTCATCGAGCGCAGCCGTAACCCCAAGGATCGACGGCAACTCACCATTCGCTTGACCGAAACCGGCCGGGAAAACGCCCGCATCGACCAGGCGGCCCGCATCCGCTTTAGAGAGCGCGCCTTTAGCGCGCTCACCCACGACGAGCGCGAGGACCTCGCCGAAATGCTCGATAAAATCCGCGTAACCTGGGAGGAACTGGATGATTAAAACCCTCATGGGCAGCATCCGCGACTATATGAAAGTCACTGTTGCCACGCCATTGCTCGTGCTTGGCGAGGTGCTCTGCGAGATGCTGATTCCATTTATCACCGCCAACCTGATCGACGCCATCAAAGACGGCACCACCGTAGCCGAGATGCTTCCCACCGCGGGCTTTTTGGTGCTCATCGCGCTGACATCGCTGGCTTTTGGCGCCGCTGCCGGCGTCACCTGCAGCCACGCGAGTTGCGGCTTCGCCAAGAACCTGCGTCACGACCTGTTCTACAAAATCCAGACGTTCAGCTTTGCCAACATCGATGAGTTCTCGAGCTCCTCGCTCGTCACGCGTCTGACCACCGACATCAACAACGTGCAGCAGGCCTTTATGATGATCATCCGTATCGCCGTGCGTGCGCCGCTGGTATTGATCTTCGCCTTTACCATGGCGTTTATCATGGGCGGCAGCGTTGCCATGGTCTACCTGGTCATCATTCCGCTGCTGGGCTTTGGACTGTTCTTTATCATCTTTAAGGTGCGCCCCATCTTCTCGCGCGTGTTCCACAAGTACGACGCCCTTAACGAGTCCGTCGAGGAAAACGTCACCGGCATGCGCGTGGTCAAGAGCTATGTGCGCGAAGACTTTGAGAAGCAGAAGTTCGCGACCGCTGCACGCGACGTCCAGATGGACTTCACCCGCGCCGAGAAGCTGCTGGCCTTTAACAACCCCATGATGAACATCTGCGTCAACGGCGCGTTTGTCGTCATCATCTACCTGGGCTCCAAGCTCATCATCACGAGCCAGGGCACGCTGTTCGACGTGGGCCAGCTCTCCTCGACCTTTACCTATGGTTTCCAGATTCTCATGAGCCTGATGCAGCTGTCGATGATCTTTGTCATGGTGACCATGGCCGACGAATCGGCACACCGCATTGCCGAGGTGCTGGCCGCCGAGCCCACGATCGCCGATCCCGCCGAGCCCGTGCTCGAGGTTGCCGACGGTTCCATCGACTTTGACCACGTGAGCTTTAAGTATTCCAAGCATGCGAAGCGCCAGGCGCTCGACGATATCGACCTGCACATTACGAGCGGCGAGACCATCGGCATCATCGGCGGCACCGGCTCGGCCAAGTCCACGCTCGTAAACCTCATCGCCCGCCTGTACGACACCACCGAAGGCGCTGTGCGCGTGGGCGGCGTGGACGTGCGCGACTACGACCTGGACGCGCTGCGTCACCAGGTCGCCATGGTGCTGCAGAAAAACGTGCTGTTTAGCGGCACCATCGCCGAGAACCTGCGTTGGGGCGACCCGAACGCCACCGACGAGGAAGTCCGCGAGGCGGCGCATCTGGCCTGCGCCGACGAGTTTGTCGACGGTTTCCCCAAGGGCTACGACACCTGGATCGAACAGGGCGGCTCTAATGTTTCGGGCGGTCAGAAGCAGCGCCTGTGCATTGCACGCGCCCTGCTGCGTCGCCCCAAGATCTTGATCCTGGACGACTCCACCAGCGCCGTTGACACCAAGACCGACGCTAAGATTCGCGCAGGACTGGCAAGCTATCTGCCCAACACGACCAAGCTCATCATCGCCCAGCGCATCAGCTCCGTGCAGGACGCAGACCGCATCATTGTAATGGAGGGCGGCCGCATCGCGCAGATCGGCAACCATGACGAGCTGCTTAAGACGAGCGAGATCTACCGCGAGACCTTTACCTCGCAAAACAAGATGTCTGCCGAGGGCGAAGGGGCCGTCGAAGCCGACACCGTGGCATCCGTAACGCAAGCTCAGACCCAGGAAGGAGGCGAGGCACATGAGTAAGGCAACGACCGCCGAGCGCGCGCTCAACCGCAAGGGTGGCACCATGTCGCGCCTCATCAAGACGCTCTTTGGCTTCTACCCCGTGCTTTTGCCCCTCGTCGTCGCCGGCGTGGTGCTCTGCGCCATCATCAACTCCATCGGCGCGACCTTCCTTCAGAGCGCCCTGCAGATTATTAGCGAATCGTGGCAGTCGGGCGATTGGGAAGCCGCACAGCCCAAGATTCTGCAGCTCGTGACCACCCTCGCCTGCATCTACGGCGTCGGTGTCCTGTCCTCGCTCTTCTGGAACCGCGCCATGGCTATCGTCACGCAGGGCTCGCTCGAGAAGCTGCGCGAGATGATGTTCAACCGCATGCAGGACCTGCCGATCCGCTACTTCGACACGCACCAGCGCGGCGATATCATGAGCCACTACACCAACGACATCGACACGCTGCGTCAGATGATCAGCCAGTCGCTGCCCAACCTGCTCATGACGATCATCATCATCGTCACGGTGTTCTTTATCATGCTGTACTACAGCGTGTGGATGTGCCTGGTCATCATCGCCGGCGTCGCCTTTATGACCTTTATGACCAAGCTGCTCGGCTCCAACTCCGCGCGCTTCTTCATTGCGCAGCAGACCGAGCTCGGCGTGGTCGAGGGCCATATCGAGGAAGTCATGAACGGCCAGAAGGTCGTCAAGGCGTTCTGCCACGAGTCTGCCGCCGAGGCCGATTTTGACGAGCGCAACGAAAAGCTCTTCGAGGTCTCCCAGAAGGCCAACATGTACGCCAACATCCTCATGCCCATCCTTATGAACCTGGGCAACCTGCTCTACGTGCTGGTCGCACTGGCGGGCGGCATTTTCCTGGCGCTGGGCGTGCCCAACCTGAGCATCTCGGGCATGGCGCTGTCCATCGCAGTCGTAGTGCCGTTCCTCAACATGACCAAGCAGTTCTGCGGACAGATCGGCCAGATCTCGCAGCAGATCAACGCCGTGGTCATGGGCCTCGCCGGCGCCGACCGCATCTTTGAGCTCATCGACGAGAAGCCCGAGGCCGATGAAGGCTACGTGACGCTCGTCAACGCGCAGGTGAACCCCGATACCTGGGAGTTCGAGGAGGCCGACCACCACACCGGCATGTGGGCATGGAAACACCCGCACCGCGTAACCGGCGAGATCGAGTACGTACCGCTGCGCGGCGACCTGGTCATGGACAACGTCGACTTTGGCTACACGCCCGACCACGAGG
>CAJJVE010000059.1:0-9277 GCA_905196265.1 uncultured Collinsella sp.
CGACGTCAAACTGCTCGGTGGAGATGGTCGGCTCGCCAGCCTCGTCCTGCTGCATGGCCGTCGCGACCGGTTCGGCGATCGTGTCGGCCACGGGCTCGGCTTTCCGTCGTTCGGCTACTGCCACCTCGGTATCCGCAAACGTGCCGTCCTCGCGCTCCTCGTCGATCAAAAGCGCCTCGCGCGTTTGTGCGGCGGCGCTCCGAATGTGCCCCAGCTGACTCAAATCGATATCGATCTTGACGGGCTGATGCGCGGCATCCCATGAAAGCCATGCCGTGATCTCGTCATCGATAATCTTAGCCAGATATTTGGGGACCTTCTCTTCCTTAAGGGGATGGCCGGGATCCAGTGCCAAGCGCAGGCGCTGATCAGAAGCACGCATCATCTCACCGAGCTTGCTGCTTTTTTGCCTGCTGCCGTGGATGCGCATGCATTCCCAAAAGCCATTTTGGCAGCGGTAGATGTGAATGGGGTCCAGGCGATATTCACAGTCCTCGTGGCGCTCGGGTGCAAAGAACACGGCCGAGGCAAACATGGTGTAGGGCATGGCCGTTTCCTCCCCAAACAAGCTCGCTACGATGCCGGTCTTTCGGTGCGTGTCATAGTAGCGCGCCATACGGACATACACGGCGCATGCCACGTGTCGCAGGTCGCGATGGTGGCTGCGATCGAGCCGTGAGTTATTGAGGTTATACGTGGAGAGGGCGTTGATGGCGGCCATGAGTCGCTCCTCGCGCGCCTCGTCGGGCGGAAGGGGGAGCGTGGGCTCGGAGTTCTTGCGACGTTTGGGGGCCTGCCCGGACGGCGTCGGTGCGGGCGCAAGGTCTCGAGCCGCGCGTCGCAGCTCGATGAGGGCGTTATCGAACATGACGGTTTTAGAGTCGCGCAGCAGCCTGGGATCGAGTCCGTGAAAAACGGCGTAATCCTGCAGCCACACGCGTGCGAACCGGTCGATGCCGGGTTCAAAGGCGCGATAGGCATCCCAAAATGCCTTGATCTTGTCATAGCCGTCACGCGGATTGTCGACGCCAATGCCGCAGATCAATTCGTAAAGATAAAGAAAAGCAAACGAGGTCGATGTCTCCTCGATATTGCCGCGGCGCACTTGGGCGCGCCATGTAAAGTACCCGCGCAACTGTCGATCGCTCATGGCATTGTAGGTGGGAAAGTACGACTTAAAGGTGCCGTTGTAGGGGCAATCATCCTCGAAGTCGGCCATCAGCAGACCTTGGCGGTAAAAGAGCTCCGCTTCCGATAGCCAACGCCCCGCGCCGCCTTTGGGATCATCTTGCCAGCGCGATATCTCGCGCATCTTGCGGTACTGGTCGGGGAGGAAGTTCTGCATCTGACGACCGGTCTTGAGAATCGGCTCGTCAGCATAGATTTCGTTTGAGAAGCGGGCGGACTGATGGGTCCGGGCCTCGGCCATAATGCGCTCGATGAGCATCTTGACGTCCTGGTCGGCCACCGCTTCTCCTCTCCTAACGCAGCTTCGGTGACCCCATATCATAGCACAGCATCAAACAGGTGTTCGAGATAGTACTATGCAGATAGTTTAGAACAGGAGGGCGTAGATGACCGCCACGACGACGGAGGGGAGCATGTTGGCCGTGCGGAAGGTCTGAGGCCGAATAAGGTTAAATCCAACACAGAAGATGAGCATGGAGCCCACAAGTGAAAGGCTGTTGAGGGCTGCGGTGGTCATGATGGGGGAGAGCGCGCCGGCAAAAAGCGTGATCGTGCCCTGGAATACGGCAACGGGCAGGGCCGAGAAGATGCAGCCGCGGCCAAGCGAGGCCGTCATGGTGCAGACGATGATGCAGTCCAGCGCGCCCTTCAGGGCAAGCGTGGACCAGTCGCCGAGCAGACCGTCCTGAATCGATCCCACGATGGCCATGGCGCCGATACACACGGTGAGCGATGCCGAGACAAAAGCGTTGGTGAACTCGTTGTCGCCTTCGCTGCCGGTTTTGCGCTTGAGCCATTCGCCGAGGTTCTCGATGGTGGCCTCCAGGTTGATGGCCTCGCCGATGAGCGAACCGAGGGCAAATGAGACGATAAGCATGGTGGTGCCGGTGGTCGCCAACGCTTCTCCATCGATAACGAGCATCTTTTGCATGGTGCCGCCCAGGCCGATAAACAGGACGCACAGCCCTGACGCCTTCATGAGCGTGTCCTGGATGCGGGGCGTAATGAAGCGCCCACCCATGAGGCCAAGCAGGCCGCCCGCGATCAAAAGCGCGACGTTGATGATCGTTCCTAAACCCGGCATGAACCCTCCTGTAATTGATGCCAACGCGGCAATCGTAGCAGAACGGGGAAGGGGGCGCTCAGTATCCGAGCCAAGCGGCGGTTAGCGGTCTAGGACAGGACGGGGCTAAAGTCGAAGCGCAGTGTCATGAGGTGCTGCGGGGATTCGATGGCTGCGGCAATGATGTCGGCATCTCGTGCACGATCGAACCCTTCAAGTTCCATTTGATAGGGGAAGTCTTCTTGGATACCGATGCGACGCGGAACCAAAAGCTTGGTTCCGTCGAATTCTTCGGTTCGCGTTCCGTCTGCTGCAACGGAATAAAGGTGTAACTTGGCGGTCGTTGTGGCATCAAGTGCCGAGATGGCTTGGATATCGTTCGATGCGCTCCTTGCTCCCACTGCTGTAAGTGCCGTAGGCGCGACGACTTCACCCGAAGGCAAAAAGACGAGCTCGACGGTATTGGGGAATGCGATGAGGATATTTTTGCGGCGGGGCGCATTGGCAGCGACTGGCTCAATGCTTGCGGCATCGACGGTTTCCGTGTGGTCGAGCGCGACCATCATGCAACAGTTGCCTTCGTCGACATTTGGGGGAGCGGCAAATTCCAGGCCGTCTTTCAGTTGGGGATTGCCTAGTTCGGTGGCGGTGCCGTCTGGCTTCTCGAGAGGAGCCGCTGCGTTGTCTTCTGACGATGCATCGTCTGCATCATCAACATGTGCCGGTGCGTCTGCGACCTCGCCTTTGGGGGATTTGTCGTTATCGCCAGATATGGGAGCAGCAATCCCGACGGACCCCACTCCGTGCCATGTCATTTGGAGCAGTGCCGGATCGGCGAGAATGCACTGCACGCCCGGCTCCTGGGTATCGATATTGATGGGGGCGGGTTCTGATCCGCGCGTGAGGTTAAGCGAGCCCTTCTGTCTGGTGCTTTGAGCCTCTTGGCCGTCCGTGTTGCCAGCGTAGAACAGCAAAGGCGCATCTCCCGTTGCGATGGCTTCGGTGTCCGCCTTGGTCAGTCGCAGCGATGCCGTAAAGGAGA
This sequence comes from uncultured Collinsella sp., assembly GCA_905196265.1. GTDB lineage: Bacteria > Actinomycetota > Coriobacteriia > Coriobacteriales > Coriobacteriaceae > Collinsella. Next base: position 3,294 of record CAJJVE010000059.1, read on the forward strand.
TGATGGGCTGCGCGCCATCGACATTCGAGGGAACGCAGCCCAGGCATACACCTCCTCCTTCTTCTTCATGGGCCGCGCTGTCGAAGACGACCTTCGCCCCGTTCGCCGAGTCATCGACCGAGGCGATATCGATGCGCAGCTCTAGGTCGCATGGGTCGCCATCGGCGTCGACTGCGGCCGATTTCCATGTGCAGATGGCATAACCTGCCTGGGGGCCGTTCTCCTTGTCCGGTCGCTTGATATCCACGACTATCGAGTCGACCGTATTGCGGTGAAGGCATCCCGAGGTTCGGACCGTGGCGTGTGCGAGCGAAAAACGTTGGCAGGCGACGATACCCGACGAATTCGCCACGGGGGTCAGAGCTTGCGGTAAGGAGTTTGCCGTGGCGGGCGTCGCCCAAGCGGCGAGAGGCGTACCGCTCGCCAGTGCGCTGCAGAGCGCGGCAACGGGCAAAAGGTTTTTGGGTGCCATGGTTCTCCTATCTATTCCGCGTACTCCGGTCGTGCTTGGCTATTGGTTTCGTTTGATGTGCAGGCCAAGGCACGTCAGTCCTGCTCCCACCGTGGCGACGCCTACCGCAATGAGTTGCCGGGTGTCGTTCGTCTGAGCGAGCGGCTCGTGACGGCTGCCGCGATTAAGGCCCGAAAGGTCGACGGTCACTTCTGTGGCCGCCTGCGCTTGCTCTTGTTGAGCAAAGGCCATGGCGGGTGCGGACGCCAAGATGCCGACGATGGCGGCCAGTGCAATCGCCTTAGGACGTGGCGTGCGCACCGGGCTCGACCGTCCAGGTGATGCTTGCCACTTGATCTCCCGTACCGCCGGCGTGGTAGATGTCACGCGTGGCGCGGGCGACGTGGCCGCTCACATTGAGCTTGATTTTGTCCGTTCCATCGGCAATGCCCTGGTACTTCATGTCGAAGTTTGCGTCCTTGGAAAGATCGAGGCCCGTAGTCTGAGTCGCCGAGCTGGCATCCTTTTCTGCCTTATCGGGGCCAACCTTAAAATCGATGGAGTTCTGGGCCGAGCCCGTCTTTGCGTCTGCAACGATTGTCCAGTCGTTCTTGGCCGTGACCTTCATGTTAGTGACGTGGATGCCATATGCCGAGAGGTTGTCGATGGTAATCGTCTTGTCGGAGGGTCCTACAAGCGTTCCGTCGGCTTTAGCGGCAAAGGGGATGACCGTTGGCGCCTTAAACGAAACATTGCTAATGTCGGCCTTTACCGTCACATCGGTGGTTCCAACGCGCACCTCTGCCATGGCCGCCGTTGGCGCGGCGCCCATCGCAAGTGCGAGCGTAAGCCCTGCGCCCACGGCGAGTGCCCTGGCTCCGCTCAGGTTCATGGGTGTGTTCATAATCGATCCTTTCTGCTCGTCACGGACTGTTTCCGTGATGGTTGGACGAATGGGGACAGGGTGTTGCCCCTGCGAGCGCGTCGGCCGCTAGCCTTCTGCCTGGGCCACCCGCACTTTGACGCGCGTCGGATTGCCGTGGGTGTCGTAGGTCTTGGCATCGAGTGCCTGAATCTCGATATATGCCTCGCCTTCTTGGATATCGCCGGCAGGGCAGGTCTCAACCGTCTTGCCGGCTTCGACCACACCGGACTCATAGATGGTCTCGTCGTTTTGAATCACGCGGAAGCGCTGGGGAAACTTGTTGTCTTGGACGTTTTGCACGTTGACACGCAGCTTGCCGCCTTCCTGCAACTGTGCGACCGGCGCGACCGAGATCGTCATCATGTTGTCGCGGACAATGGCGTCGAGCTCATCCTGGATTTCTTGGCGCGATTTACCTTCTGCCGTCGTGACTGAGGCGCCCGCTTCGGGCACGGGCTGCGACTGCCAGGCGTATAGCCCTACGGCGATGAGGGCGCAGACGATAGCCAGGCAGGCAACGACGAGTTTCTTGCGGCGCCCCAGTCCTGCAAGGCGGGGCGGCTTCTTCGCGCTCATGCGGCGTCCTTGGTGGTGTAGACGCGTGCGAACGTGGACGGGTCCGCTCCAAAGAGCATGTGAAGCATCAGGCGGCGCGAGTAGATGAGCTCGTCGAAGTCGTGAGGGAGCTCGATGTTGTGGATACGCGCGATGTGATGGGCGAGCGCCGAGAACGACTCGGGGTCGCAGATAACATCGGTGGTGACGTGGTATACCGCCGTATCGGGGAACGCCTCTTCGTCGAAAGGCAGGAGATAGGGATCGTCGTCGACCTCGATGGCGACGCCGTACTGGGGCCAGTAGTATGCCATGGGAACCTCCCTGCTTTTGGGCCAAAACTTCCATTGGTTTTGGCTGTCGATGCCGACCGTATCAGTCACTACTTGACCAATTTCTGACCAAATGCTTGACGGATTGACATCTCCGCAGGTAAAAGGTGGTAAAAATTACTTCAACTTTTTTCGAGCGACAATTGCGTGGTCGCTGGCGGTAAAGCGACATGTGTCAAAAGCATCGTCTGCCGAGGAAACCTTGCCGCTCGCCGAATTGCACGAACGAAAAAATCGCCAATTATGGAGACGGTCTCGAACACGTCGACAAAACGATGCGGTAACATCTCCCTGCAAACACTGTAGTTAGCTAAAGGGGGAGTTCGCGTGTCAGCAACCATCAAACCCTTCACCGACGAGTTCGAAGAGTATGGCCGCGATGAGTCTCGCACATCGGGCGAGGCCTCGAGCATCTCGTTTCCGACAACGGAGGACGAGGTGCGCGCCATTTTGAAAAAGCTCCATGCCGAGCGTGTCCCGGTGACGGTTCAGGGCGCCCGGACCGGCCTTGCCGCCGGCGCCGTGCCTCATGGCGGTCACATTCTCAATACTTCCCGCATGAATCGCTACCTAGGCATTCGCCGCGATGAGCAGGGCCGCTTTCTTTTGCGTGTGGCGCCCGGCGTCGTGTTGTCTGAGCTGCGCAAGCAACTGGGCAAGAAAGTGCTGCCGACTGCCGGCTGGGACCAGGCATCGCTTGAGGTCTACGAGGAATTCCAGGAAGCTCCCGAGCAATTCTTTCCTACCGATCCCACCGAGGCATCTGCCTGTCTGGGCGGCATGGCGGCATGTAACGCCTCCGGCGCCCGTAGCTACGCTTACGGCCCCATGCGCCCTCACGTCGCGGGCCTTCATGTCGCGCTGACCGATGGCGACCTGCTCGAGCTTCACCGTGGCGAGGTTTTTGCACAGGGTCGTCGCCTTTCGCTCGTCACGGTACAGGGCCGCACGCTCGAGCTCGACCTTCCCGACTACACCATGCCCAAGACCAAAAATGCTTCGGGCTATTTCGTTGCTGATGATATGGATGCCATCGATCTGTTTATCGGTGCGTGTGGCACACTCGGCGTTATCACCGAGCTCGAGATTGCCCTGCAGGCGGCGCCTGCGGTCGTTTGGGGTGTGAGCTGCTTCTTTGACAGCGAAGACAAGGCCGTGTCCTTCACCGATTCTGTGCGTCCCGTCCTGTCCCACGCGGCTGCCATCGAATATTTCGATGCGGGCGCCCTGGATATCCTGCGTCGTCAGCGTGAGCAGTCGACCGCGTTCGCCTCGCTGCCGGCGCTCGACAAAGACGCCAAGGTCTGTGTCTACGTGGAGCTCGACTGCGACGACGAAGCCCAGGCGACTGAGGAGCTGTATCACTTGGGGTGGATACTGGAGCTTGCGGGCGGAAGCGACGATGCGACATGGGTCGCGCGCACCGAGGTCGATCGCGAGTGTCAGCGATTCTTCCGCCATGCGGTGCCCGAGAGCGTCAACATGCTCATCGACGAGCGTCGCCGCACGGATCACACCATCACCAAACTGGGTTCGGACATGTCGGTGCCCAACGCACGCTTGGCCGATGTCATCGCCCTTTATCGCCGTACGTTGGCCGAAAGCGGGCTTGAATCTGCCGCCTGGGGGCACATCGGTAACAACCATCTGCATGTGAACATTCTGCCGCGCGATGCGCAGGATTACCGCCGCGGCGGAGAACTCTTTGCCCAGTGGGCTTCCGAGGTCACGGCCATGGGTGGCGCCGTCTCCGCCGAACACGGCGTCGGCAAGATCAAGGCGGGCTTCTTGGAGACGATGTACGGTCACGAGGCCATGGTCGAGTCGGCGCGGCTCAAGCTCCAGCTCGATCCTGCCGGGCAGCTGGGTCGCGGTAACCTGTTTTCGGAGAAGCTCTTGGATGAGCTCGTCCAGAAAGGGGGCGCGTGAAGATGAGCGATTTCCATATGGTGGTGTGCGTCAAGGCAGTGCCGGGCAGCACCGAGGTCAAGATGGACCCCAAGACCAATACCATCGTGCGCGATGGCAAGCAGGCGGTCATTAACCCGTTCGATGCGAGCGCTTTGGAATGCGCGCTGGCGCTGAAGGATGACTTTATCGGCTTTGGCATGGACGTGCGCGTAACGGTGGTGTCGATGGGCATCCCCGCGACCGAATCGCTATTGCGCGACTGCATCGCCCGAGGCGCCGATGACGCACTGCTGCTGACCGACCGCGCCTTTGCAGGTGCCGATACCCTGGCAACCACCTATGCCCTCAAGTGCGGCATCGAGGCACTCGACGAGGATTTCGACCTGCTCATCTGCGGCAAAATGGCGGTGGACGGCGATACGGCCCAGATTGGTCCCGAGCTTGCCGGTGCCTTTGAGATTCCCTGCGTGACCGACGTGAGCTGCGTGCAGAGCGCGGGCTTTACGACCTGTGGTTCACTGGCGCTTGTTCACGGCTGCGATGCCGGCGAGGAGACGGTCTATCTTGAGATGCCGTGCGCGATGACGACCGCCAAGGAGATTGGCCAACTGCGCATGCCGAGCATTGCCGGTATTCGTGCGGCCGAGGAGGCGGATGTACGCGTGGTCAACGCTGCCGACGTGCATGCCGACCCCGCGCGCTGCGGCCTTGCCGGCTCGCCGACACAGGTCGTGCGATCGTTTGTGCCCGACCGCGACCAAACGTGCGAGGCCGTTGAAGGAACGGCGTCCGAGCAGGCGGCAAAACTTGCCAAGATTATCGAAGGGATGGCATAGATGAGCGGACTGAGTATCGATAGCGAAGCCTGTATCGGCTGCGGTCGCTGCGTTCGCGCCTGTGCCTCGGGCGGCATCGTAGTGGAAGGCGAGCGGCCCAACCGTTGCGCCCGCGTAACCGACGGCTGCATCCTATGCGGCGGGTGCGTTGACGCCTGCCCTGTCAACGCTATCTCGATCGAGCGTGACGAGGCCGCTGGCGCGGTGGACCTTGATGCATATCGAGGCATTTGGGTATTCGTGCAGACCGACGAGCACGATACGGTGACTCCCGTTGCCTATGAGCTCATGGGCAAGGGCCGCGAGCTTGCCGATGCTCGCGGCTGCCGTCTGGTGGCGCTGGTCGGTATGGGCCCCGAGGGCTCTCTCGGTGACCTGGAGCGTTTGGTCTGCGCCGGTGCAGACGAGGTCCTGGTCTGTCGCGACGAGCGTCTGCGCCAGAACGATGCGGAGGTTTACGCGCGTCTCATCTGCGATTTGGTAGCCGAGCGTAAGCCCGAAGCCATTCTGTACGGTGCGACCGCCTTTGGCCGCGAGCTGGCGCCTGGCGTTGCCGTGCGTTTGCAGACGGGCCTTACGGCTGACTGCACCGTACTTTCGATGGATACGGAGACGAGGCTGCTGCAACAGACGCGTCCGGCGTTTGGCGGCAACCTGATGGCCACCATCGTCTGCCCCAATCATCGTCCCCAGATGGCAACGGTGCGTCCCGGCATCTTTAAGGCGTCCGACTTTGACTACGGCCGCTCCGGCACGATCACCCAGATATCACTTGCGGATGATGCTAAGGCTCGTGTCGAGATCTCGATTTCCGCCGAGGAGTGGGGACAGCAGGCATCAATTGCCGATGCCGAGCGCCTGGTCGTGGTGGGTCGCGGCATTGGTTCCAAGAAAAACCTGCCGCTGATGCGAAGGCTCGCCGAGGCCCTGGGAGCCGAGCTTGGCTGCACGCGACCTGTCGTGGAGGCCGGCTG
>CAJJVE010000060.1:0-9276 GCA_905196265.1 uncultured Collinsella sp.
CCAGGACTGTCCGAAATAGCGAGTAAAGGTCCGGGGCCTCGCTACGGGGCAGCCTGGGATGGTTATTAGAGATGCAGCACGCGGTCGCGGATCTCCTCGGTTCGACCCTGGTTCCAGAACTGGGTACCGATGTAGCCGCACGTACGACGAGCGACATTCATCTTCTCCTGGTCGCGGTTGCCGCAGTTGGGGCACTCCCACACCAGCTTGCCATCGTCCTCGACAATCTTGATCTCACCGTCGTAGCCGCACACCTGGCAGTAGTCGCTCTTGGTGTTGAGCTCGGCGTACATGATGTTGTCGTAGATGTACTGCATCACGCGAATGACAGCCTTGAGGTTGTCCTGCATGTTGGGAACCTCGACGTAGGAGATGGCACCGCCCGGCGAAAGCTGCTGGAACATACCCTCGAACTTGAGCTTGTCGAATGCGTCGATCTCCTCGGACACATGGACGTGATAGCTGTTGGTAATGTAGCCCTTGTCCGTCACGCCCGGGATAATGCCAAAACGGCGCTGCAGGCACTTGGCAAACTTGTAGGTCGTCGACTCAAGCGGGGTGCCGTACAGCGAGAAGTCGATATCGCTTTCGGCCTTCCACTCGGCGCACTTGTCGTTCATGTGCTGCATGACGGCCATGGCAAACGGCGTGCCCTCCTTCTCGGTGTGGCTGTGACCCGTCATGTACTTAACGCACTCATACAGGCCGGCATAGCCCAGGCTGATCGTAGAGTATCCGCCCACGAGCAGCTTGTCGATCGTCTCGCCCTTCTTCAGACGCGCCAGGGCGCCGTATTGCCAAAGAATCGGCGCGGCGTCAGAAAGTGTACCCATCAGGCGCTCATGACGGCACAGCAGGGCACGGTGACACAGCTCAAGGCGCTCATCGAAGATCTTCCAGAACTTGTCCATATCCTGGTGCGAGCTCAGTGCGACATCAGGCAGGTTGATGGTCACAACGCCCTGGTTAAAGCGACCATAGTACTTGGGCTTGTTCGGGTCGTAGTTCAGCGCGTTGGCAACGTTGTTAAAACCGTTGCCCGAACGGTCGGGCGTCAGGAAACTGCGGCAACCCATGCAGGTGTAGCAATCGCCGTTGCCGGCGGTCTCGCCCTTAGACAGCTTGAGCTCGCGCATCTTCTTCTCGGAGATGTAATCGGGCACCATGCGCTTGGCGGTGCACTTGGCAGCCAGCTGGGTCAGGTAGAAGTACGGGGAATCCTCGTGAACGTTATCGTCCTCGAGTACATAGATAAGCTTGGGGAATGCCGGGGTAATCCACACGCCGGCCTCGTTCTTAACGCCCTCGTAGCGCTGGCGAAGCGTCTCCTCCACGATCATGGCAAGGTCGTGCTTCTCCTGAGGCGTACGGGCCTCGTTAAGATACATAAAGACCGTCACGAACGGCGCCTGGCCATTGGTGGTCATAAGGGTCACGACCTGATACTGAATCGTCTGGACGCCGCGACGGATCTCGTCACGCAGGCGATCCTCAACGACCTCGCGAACCTTTTCGGGAGATGCGGAAACGCCGAGCTCCTCGAGCTCGCGGGCGACCTCGCCACGAATCTTTTGACGGCTCACCTCAACAAAGGGGGCAAGATGGGTCAGCGAGATGGACTGGCCGCCGTACTGGGAGGAAGCAACCTGGGCGATAATCTGCGTCGCAATATTGCAGGCGGTCGAGAAGCTGTGCGGCTTCTCAATCAGCGTGCCCGAAATAACAGTGCCGTTCTGGAGCATGTCCTCCAGGTTCACCAGATCGCAGTTGTGCATATGCTGGGCAAAGTAATCCGAATCGTGGAAATGGATCAGACCCTCATTATGGGCATCCACGATCTCCTGAGGCAGCAGCACGCGCTGGGTCAGGTCCTTGGAAATCTCGCCAGCCATATAGTCGCGCTGAACGGAGTTGACGGTCGGGTTCTTGTTGGAGTTCTCCTGCTTGACCTCTTCGTTATTGCACTCGATCAGCGACAGAATCTTGTCATCGGTCGTGTTCTTCTGGCGCTTCAGGCTCTGAACATAGCGATAGATGATGTAGTGGCGGGCAACCTCGTAGCAGTCGAGACGCATGATCTCGTCCTCGACCAAATCCTGGATCTCCTCGACCGAAACGGTGTGGCCCGCGTTCTCGCATGCCTCGGCGACGTTTTGCGCCGCATAAACCACCTGGCGGTCGGTTAGACGAGAGCTCTCCTCGACCTCCAAGTTAGCGGCGCGGATGGCATTGACAATCTTATCGATGTCAAAGACAACCTCGGTGCCGCTGCGCTTGATGATCTTCATCCTCTTGCCTCTTTCGCGTCGTAGCCTCATTGCGCTTCAGAGCCAAACGATGCCCGGCAGGGCTTGCCCCTGTCTTACGGCGCCGTCGCGCAATCTGTGTTCTCGATAAACCATAAGCCTCTATGCGGACATTCCCAGGAGCCGATCAAGCGGCTCAAGGACACGTTCAAAAGAGGCAATTAAGGTCTTCGTTCTCTGTCCGCCATCTATCATACGACAAAGATGCATCTATATCCTGTATTCTTTTTTTAGGTTAAACACAACATATAGTGTTTTAGCAGGTCAAAGCAATTAGTCATTTTGCAGACGCATTATAAATGAGGGGTATTTGACAAGTCGGTAAAACGTTACCAACACGGCTACCTGCATGGCAGCTATAAAACCCCCTCAGTCAAGCCGCTGACAAATCCTACTAAAACCAAGCCGCTCACGCCAAAAGAATCCAAAAGATTATGCTTGACCAACATGTTGCGGTCGAATGCCGGCGGACGGAGCGACGGGACTGCAAACGCTCGGAAGACTGTAGCCCCGGCACCCCGTCCGCCGGCATTCGATAGGCGAGGAGCTATTACTTCTCTTCGCGAGCTATCAAGCCATTGATAGAAAGAGGGCCGCCGGCATATGTCGGCGGCCCCGTTAAAACATGATGTGCGGCAAAGCAACTACTCGAGCGGTTACTCCGCCTCGCCGCTGGCCGCCATCTTCTCGGCCTCGGCAAGCTGGGCCGGAGTGAGCTTGCGATACTTAATGGCGCCAAAGACGACACAAGCCGCACAGACGATCATGCCGGCGATGAACTTCTGGTCAATCGTTGCACCAAACGGCGACGTCACGGCCTCAAACACAATGGGAGACAGTGCCATGCCAAAGTTGATGCCTGCCATGCCAATGGCGAGGTTAAACGCACGTCCCTCGGGAGCAGAGTTGCCGGCGGCAAAATTGCCCTCCAGCGGCACGTAGGTCTCCTTGCCCAGCGCAACGACAAAGCCCGCAACGCACAGCACCATAAAGGCGGGCGCAACCAGCGTCAGGCCCAGGCCAACGAGCGTCACGCCCCACGCGATCGGCATCGACAGGTTCTTGAACTTGGCAAACAGCGGGCCCACCAAAAGGCCAGCCGCAATGCCGGCGACCGTCATGACGGTCGAAGCGAGGCCAGACTCAACAGTGCCGCCAAAGCCGCGACCCACGACAAGCAGCGAGACATTGGAGCTAAAGAGCTGGAACGTAAGTACGAACACAAAGCTCATGACCGTGATAATTGCGACCTCTTTGGGCATGCTGGCAAACACGTTGACCTTACGCTTGGGCTCAAGATGACCCTCGGGCAGGCAGACGGCCTCAATGACGATAAACACGATCATGATGAAGTACGCCGCATAGCTGTGGAACCACTCGGCAGAACCCAAGATGCCGGAAACCATCGTCCAGATAATGCCACCCAGTGCAACAAAGGTTGAGTAGATGCCCATGACAAACGAACGCTGCTTGCCACCGAAATAGTCGGCGATCAGAGCGTCGGTCGAGTTCTGCACGGCGCCAAGGCCAAGACCCATCACGGCAGAGGCCGCAAGAACCTGGGCAAGCGAATCGTGGAACACCAGCACCGAGGCGCCGGCGAGCATCACGATAACGTGGCCGACAAGCGTCGTCTTCTTCTTGGATACGCGAGAGGCGAGCTGGGAAGACACGAGCATGGCGGACACAGCCATCATGAGCGGAATGATGCCGATGATCATCTGGACGGCAGCGATGTTCTCGTTGGGAAACGCAGCAGCAACAGAGGCCACGATGGGAACGGGCACCAACATGCCCATGATGCACATGGCGGCAGCATAAATGCCCACCAGGTACTTAATCTTGGTTTTATCCATGATCCATCCTTACACTTAGAAAAAAGGGTCGGAGCGGCCGGACGTCACCATCAGCCGCCCCAAACACAGCACTATCAGTCGTTGAAACCAGTGAACACGGGCTCTCCGCTGTACACGAGCGCTTCCTCAGCGCCATCGAGCACGCGACAGGCGCCAGACGCCATCGCCTCGAGTTCAAACTCGCCGGGATAAGCCGATACGGGGGCGATCCAAGAGCAGTGCTCCTCAATCGAGGCAACGAGCTCCTTGCTGTGGACCATGCCGCCTCCGAGCAAGATACCGTCGACATCGCCCTTCAGCACACATGCCATCTCGCCAATCCACTTGCAGATTTGGTAGACCATTGCATCCCAGGCGCGAGCTGCGGCCTTATCTCCCGCTGCAGCACGTTCGCACACCTCGATGGCATCGGAGGTACCCAAAAGGTCAACGAAGCCGCCAGTCTTCATGCAATGGGCGCGGGCGACATCAAGACCGTGCTCCACGGTGTACTTTGCAACCTCAATCGCGGGAACCGATCCGCAGCGCGTCGGCGCCATGGGGCCCTCGCCGCCGACGATGTCGTTGCCGTCGACCATCTTGCCCTTAAGGTGGGCAGAAATCGAAATGCCGCCGCCGATATGGCAAACGATGAAGTTGCACTCATCATAGGGGCGACCGAGCTTTGCCGCATGGCGGATGGCGGTCTCTTTGAGATTAAGGGCGTGCAGGTGCACGTTTCGATACACGCCCTTAATGCCCGTCATACGTGCGAGGTCGCACAACTCGTCGGTATCGGGAGGATTCACCACAAAGGCGGGCTTGCCACATTTCACGGCAAATTCGTGGGCAATCTGGGGTCCCAGCTGCGCCGGGTGCCGAACGCCATTCGCACCGATGCGGGCATGCTCGAGCATAACCTCGTTGATGGCATACGTACCACCGGGCAGCGAAAGCAAGCCACCGCCGCGACCGACAAATGCATCAAAGTCCTCGAGCTTTAGGCCCGCCTCCCCCAGCGCTCCAAGAATCAGATTGCAGCGATACGGCATCTGAGCCGAAACCCCGTCGAACTGGGCAAGGTCCTTCGCATCGTGCGCAACGTTCTTACTGAGCTTGCACTCATCGCCCTCAAAAACGCCCACCTTCGTGGAAGTGGAACCTGGGTTGATTACCAGGATGCGCCAGGGAGTCTTTTTATCGGACATGCCTTAAGCCTCCTTAAGCGCCTGGGCGCGCACGCAGCTCATCACCACGTTGCCGACGATCTCATCGACGGGCGCAGAGCGCGAGCAATCGCACACGATCTTCTTGAAGCCCTGAAGCATGGGGCCGTAAGCATTGGCGCCGGTCAAATTCTGGATAATCTTGACGCCGATATTGCCCACGTTGATATCGGGCCAGATGACCACGTTGGCCTGGCCCGCAACAGCGGACTCACGATGAACCTTCTTGGCCGCAACCTTGGGGTTAATCGCCGAATCAAACTGGAACTCACCGTCGATGGCCAGGTCGGGACGGCGATCGTTGGCAATCTCGCGAGCACGACGCACCTTTTCGACAAGCTCATTGTCCATCGAACCGTCAGTTGAATGCGAAAGCAGCGCGCAACGGATATCCCATCCGGTCAGTGAGCGCACCGTTTCGCTCGACGAAATCGCGATCGAGGCAAGCTCCTCACTCGTGGGGTCAACGCACACGGCAGAATCGCCAAAAGCCAAAAGGCCACCTTCGCCGCCATTCCAGTTGGGGATGTCGGCGATACCGCACGAGCTCACGGTGTCCACCCCGTCGGCAAGGCCGACGATGGTCTGACCAGCCAGGATAATATCGCCCGTGGCGTTATCGATGCCGGCGAACATAACGTCGACATCGCCGAGCACCTGCAAAATCAGGGCGCGCTCAAGCGGACGCGTCATACGGCGCGCAGCACCCTTGGGCTTAAACTTGCAATCCGGATGAGAAAGGTAGCGCTCGCAGCAAGCGGCGTTCGCCTCCTCGTCGGTCACATCGACAATCTCGATGCCGTCAAGGGAGATGCCGCGCTCATCGGCAAGCTCCTTGAGCTTGCCGCCATCGCCGACCAGCACACATTCGGCAAGATGCTCGGCGGCGATCTTTGCGACCGCCTGCATCATGGTCTCGTTTTCGCCCTCGGGAAAAGCAACGCGCATAGGCTTGGCGGCAGCCTGCTCGCGCAGGGTCTGCATCAGGTCCATGGCAGTTACTCCATCTCTTCGGCAGTGCGCTCGATAAGCTCGCCGATGGTCTTCATGACCATGACCTCGCGAACGGGGACCTCGGCATCGAGCTCGTTCTCGATCATGGAGGTCAGAGCGATCATCTTCATCGAGCCCTTGCCCAGGGTCTCAAACGTCGTCTCGGGGGTCACATCGCCGTCATAGTTGTAGGCGGACTTGGCAAAATCGCAGATCTGTTGAGTGAGTTCTTCGTTCATGATGGTGCCTTTCAATCGAAAAAGAGGGACGACCACGGCGGGCTGGAGACATGGGTCCCGCCGTGGCCTAAGAGAGGAATCGAATTGTTACAGGGGTGAAAACCTAGTCGTCAAGCTCGAACGTAAGCTCTTTGTAGCCCGGACGGTCGATAACCTTGGCATGGACGCCAACGGTCTCGCCCGCCATGAGCTTGGCGCGAATCTCGGGGGCCTTCTTCTTGGTAATGCCGTAGATGACGTAGGTGTACTGAGAACCCTCGTCGATATCAACGGCGCCGTAGGCGTACTTGCCATACTCCTTGAGGTAAGGCTTGTCGTTCTGTGGACCAGGCAGGGTGAAATCGATCAGATGCCCATGACCAGAAACCTGGATCCAATCGGTCTTGTGATAGCCGCAGGCATTGCAGGCAAGGTGGGGCGGAAACTCGACGGCTCCGCACTCGGGGCACTGGCGCGCCCAATAGATGCCCTCTTCGAGACCCGTGTAGAACTTCTTGACCACGGGCTCCATATCTTTGAGTTGCATGAGAATACTCCTTATGGGAAATCGAAAACCGCGGTCGCTTAGGCGACGGTACGAAGGATCTGGCAGCGCACGTTCTGAGAACCGCCAAAACCGCGCAGGAACGCTGTCTCGGGGATCTTCTTCATCTGGGTAGCACCGGCGACGCCACGCATCTGCTTGACGGCCTCGACGATATCGGCGATACCCGATGCGCCATGAGCGTGACCGAAGTTGCAGCGGCCACCGTGCGGGTTGATGGGCTTATCGCCGTCAAAAGCGGTGTGACCATCGATCGCGTACTTCCAAGCCTCGCCGCGCGGAATATAGCCGCACTCCTCGGCCGAGACGATCTCGGAAGCCAGGAAGAAGTCGTTGCACATGAACAGGTCAATCTCGTCGGGGCTCACGCCGGTAAGGTCATAGACCTGCTTGGCAGCAAGCTCGGTAGCCCAGTGCTCGTTGTGGAGCAAACCGGCCTCGACAGCAGAGGCGCCCGTACCCAGAACCTCAATAGGCGCATACGGCACGCCCATGGCCTTTGCCTTCTCCGTGGGCATTACGACAACAGCGGCGGCACCGTCGCACTTCTTCTCAAAGCCGGTTACGCGCAGGTACTGCGTAACGCGCGGGTTGTACATGCTCTTGAGATACTCGTCGGCGGTATCGAACCCGGCTGCCTTCGCGTCCTCCTCGACCGTGGTCTCATACCAGGCAAGGGGATTCAGGACGGCACCGCGGCGAAGGCTCTTGGTAAGGCCGTTCAGGGCATCATCGATCTGATCGGCGGTAAGGTCGTACTGCATCGAATACTCGTTGATCCAGTTGTCGAACGACACGCCAAAGGCGCCATCGAGCGGGCGACCATAAGCGCGGTCATAGATCTTATCGAGCGAGGGAATCATAACGTCGAGCGTAAAGTCCTGACGAATATGGGAGGGCATATGCTCAACGGGAAGCGTCGAAGCCAAATCGCAGGCACCCGTAGGGACAACATCGTAGGCACCGGAGGCGACTGCCATCACGGCCTGCTCAAGGGCGACGTAGCCCGTGCAGCAAGCCTCGGAATGATGGACGGAGCCCTTGGCACGAACGCCAAACCAATCGGCAACCTGCATGTTGGGGGTAATGCAATCGCCAACGAGATACGGATTGGCGCTGCCGTGATAGAAAAAGTCGATATCGCGGGGCTCAAGACCGGCATCGGCAATTGCCTCGAGAGCCGCATAGCCAAACGCCTCGCCCTCGCCAATACCCTGGGTCTCGGGATGCTCCTCAAAATCCTTGAACGGGGTGCAGCCTACGCCTACAATCGAGACGCTGCGCATGTTCTTTCCGAGCGTAACCACTGAATATCACATCCTAATCATGTGAAGGTGTACGGAATGATGGCGCAGTCCAGCCGCGAGCGAAGGTGAGAGAGCGCTCGCGGCTTTTCTGTGCCGTCACACGTTGAACTACTGCAGTGGTTCTTTTGAACGTAGCTTTAGTTTACGAGGGGTTAAACGAGACGCATGAGACAAAAAGCCCCAATGTGTCCCATCATATGGGACACATTGGGGTTAGTCGTTCCAAATAGCAGATAAATGGCCATACTTAAATCGATTCATAGGACCGGATTGTCCTGAATCCGCAACCTATGCAACCGTTCATCCCTAAAAATCAGCCGTTCACCCGAGCGGCTTTTCAAAATCGGGAATACGTGGGTGCCAATGGCGCGAGGCGTCGTCGACAAAGAGCGGTGCGTAGAACATGCGATTGAGGGCGGCGGCAACGGTGCGCGCTTCCAAATCGGGACGGACCTCGAGCCAATACTGGACAAGGTTGTGATGTCCCGCGAGCGCAAAGGCCAGATACAGGTCAAGATCGGTCTCGTCAGAAAACGTTGAGCGCAGGCGGTCGCGAAAATACTCATGCATAAAAATCGTAGCCTTATGTGTGAGCACGGGGTCCCCGTTTTCACTGTTGAGCGCGAGTACCTTCGAACGATTGCGTTGCAGAATCTCCATACGCTTGATCATCGTCGGCGTCGGATCGAGCTGAGCGTCACCAAAGCGCGCCTCAAGGGCAACGTCGTTAATCTCTTGCATGTTGTGGAGCAGATCGTCCTCAAATCGCTTAACAACGTCGTCAACAGAACGATAGCAGCGGTAAAACGTCGATTTCGAGGTGTGC
>CAJJVE010000061.1:0-9208 GCA_905196265.1 uncultured Collinsella sp.
GGCCGCGCTTTTGTTTTGGTTCGCGCCATGTGGGGGTGGTGGCGACGTGCATTTTTGCGAGTATTCTGCAATCGAAGGCCACTGCATACCGACTTCGGGCGAAAAATCGGGATTTCTCGATGTTTTCTACGAATGATGGACGGGGTTATGGGCTGACAGCGTTTGATTTGCAGGGATATTCGCGGTCTTTGGCATTTATCGTGGCGCCCGAAGTCCTTGGTTATGTTGAATACTCCTAAAAATGCACGGTGCTTAGAGGGGGACCTTCGCAACAAAGGAAACCGCCCCGTCGAAGTATGCATTCGACGGGGCGGTTTATGCATATACCCGATTAAGGATACGCTGCGGATCTGTTAGAACTTGACGGTCGGTGCCTGGCGGGCAGCTTCGGCGGCCTCGAAGCCCTGGCGCTCCTTAAACTGGAAGATGCCGGCAAAGATGACGGCCGGGAAGGTCTGGATGGCGTTGTTGTAGCTAAGCACGCAGTCGTTGTAGCTCTGACGCGCGTAGCTCACCTTGTTCTCGGTGTCCTCGAGCGTGGCTTGGAGCTGCGTAAAGTTGGTGTTCGCCTTAAGATCGGGGTAAGCCTCGGCCACGGCGAAGAGCTGGCGCAGGGCGCCGGTCAGCACGTTGTCGGCTTCCATCTTGGCTTCGGGCGTGGTGGCGCTTACGGCGGCGTTGCGCGCGTTGACCACGGCGGCAAGCGTGTCCTGCTCGTGTTTGGCGTAGCCCTTGACGGTCTCGACCAGGTTAGGGATCAGGTCGTTGCGGCGCTGCAGCTGCGTGTCGATGTTCTGCCAGGCGTTATCGATGCGATTGCGCTTGGTGACCATGTTGTTGTAGATGCCGGCGATGGCGCAGACAATCACAACGACAACAACGATACCGATGATGACGGGAATCATGGTGTCTCCGTTTCGAATGGCCGCGGCGTCTTCCGCCGGCTGCCGTTGGTGTAACGCTACTAGTATACCCGCAACCTTTGGCGATACCGAACTTTCCGGTAAGCGTTATGTTTCCACCAAGGTAAGGCCATTCGCCAGGGGGCGGGCGATACAGGTGTAAGATATGCGACAGATTAGTGAGCGTTGTCTTCTCCTTGAGGAGGGCGATATATATGGACCTTCGCATCAAGAAAACCTATCGGGCCCTGTTCGAGGCCTTTACCGAGCTGCTCGAAGAGCATCGGTTTGAGGACGTGACGGTTGCCATGCTGTGCGACCGCGCTATGATTCGTCGGACGACGTTCTACAAGCACTTCCGCGACAAAAACGATTACTTTGCCTTCTATATCGATGAGCTCATGTCGGGCCTGCCGCAAAAGCGGGCCGATGCGGATGGCGCGGAGGGCGCCGAGGACGTACGCACGCTTCGCCACGAAGTGTTCGCCGATGCCATGGATCTGATTCTGGCGCATGAGCAGCTCATGGATAACATTTTGGCGAGCAGCATGTCGGGTATGCTGACCAGCATGATTTGCGACCGCATCGCGCGCTCCATACGCGGGCGCGTGATGATCGCGCTTGACGAGGACGCGCTCGCGCCCGTATCGCTCGAGACAACGTCTGAGTTTGTCGCCGGCGGTATTATTCGACTCTTTACCATGTGGTGGGAATCGGGCCACGTACTAGAGCGCCGATCCGAAATCGCCGACGTGGTCGATGCGCTGTTCGAGCGGACCATGACGCCGGTGAGTCACTAAGAGTGGCGGAGAGAGGGGGATTCGAACCCCCGGAACGCTCTCGCGCTCAACGGTTTTCAAGACCGCCGCATTCAACCGCTCTGCCATCTCTCCGTGAGTCGTAATGATAGCATCGTTTTGGGTTTGCAACAGGGAAGGCGAACGATGACGAGCACCGGAATCGATGAGAAGTTCATGCGCGAGGCGCTGGCGGAGGCGCGTACCGCCGCGGCGGTGGGCGAGGTGCCGATCGGCGCCGTAGTGGTGCGCGCGGGTGAGATCGTCGCGCGGGCGCATAATCGCCGCGAGCTCGACCAGGACCCTTCGGCGCATGCCGAGTTTGCGGCCCTATGCGCCGCCGCGCGGTCGCTCGGTCGTTGGCGCCTTTCCGATTGCACGGTCTACGTAACGCTCGAGCCCTGCTGCATGTGCGCGGGGCTTATGGTCAACGCGCGCGTGGGGCGCTGCGTGTACGGCGCGTCCGATGCTAAAGCGGGCGCTCTGGGGTCGCTATACGACCTGAATGCCGATTCGCGCCTGAATCATCGGTTTAATGTGACCGCCGGCGTGCTGGCAGACGAGTGCCGCGCGGTGCTGAGCGGTTATTTTAGTGGGCTGCGTGGCACCGATGGTGCTGGCTGCGGTTGTGGGGCCGATCTTGAGGCGCATGCCGCCCACGCCGAGGCGCTTGCGGGTGTTGGGGATCTCGCTGGCGAGACGCTCGACTTTGGCCCCGTGCAGTGCCGGTTCCGCCGCGTGCTGTTGGCGATCGACTCCTTTAAAGGCAGCGTGTCGAGCTCGCAGGCGGAGGGTGCCGTTGCCGAAGGTGTGCGCCGTGTGTGGCCTGATGCCCAGGTAAGCGCGTTGCCGCTGGCAGATGGTGGCGAGGGAACGCTCGATGCCGTTGCCGCGTGCGGCGGTGAGGTCGTGGCAGGTGAAGTCGCAGGCCCCTTGGGCGACCGCGTGCCTGCCCGGATGCTGGTGGACGGCGAGCGCGAATCTGCTGTTATTGAGATGGCCGAGGCGGCGGGTATTGGGTATTCGCCTTGCACAGAGCCGGCGGCGTTGGCCGCTACGACCTATGGCGTGGGCGAGCTCATGCTTCGCGCGGTCCGTGCTGGGGCAAAGACGATCTATATTGGTCTGGGCGGCAGCGCCACCAACGACGGTGGCGCCGGCATGCTGCAGGCGCTGGGCGCCCACCTTGTCGATGGCCGTGGCTGCAATATCGCCCCCGGCCTCGCGGGCCTTGAACGCGTGGCGAGTATCGATTTGGCACCGGCGCTTCGGGCACTGAATGGCGCGCGTGCCGTGGTGCTTTCCGATGTCGAGAATCCGCTCGTGGGGCGTCGTGGGGCACTTGCAGTGTTTGGCGGGCAAAAGGGCCTGCCGACAGACGATGCCGAGACGCTGCGCAGGTACGACAGCTGGATGGTCGGCTACGGTCGCCTGCTCGATACGGCGATTGCCGAGGCACGGGCTCAGGGGTTACTGCACGTGCCCGAGGGTGTGCGGACGTTTGGCTCGGTGCTCGGTGTGCCCGGTGCCGGTGCCGCCGGCGGCCTGGGCGCCGCGCTACTGGCGCTCGGTGCGGAGCTGCGCTCGGGTGTGGAGACGGTGCTTGATCTGATTGGGTTTGACGAGCGCGTGCGCGATGCCGACCTAGTCATAACGGGTGAGGGCGATATGGACGAGCAATCCGCCGCCGGTAAGGCGCCGGTGGGCGTGGCCCGTCATGCGAAGCGATATGGCAAGCCGGTGGTCGCCGTCGTGGGCGGTCGTGCGGACAACTTGGATGTAGTGTATGAGCAGGGTATCGACCTAGTGCTGCCGATTTGTCGTAAGCCTATGCCCCTCAGCCAAGCGCTTGACCCCCAGGAAGCTACAACCAACCTCATCTGCGCCGGTGAAGCAGCCGCCCAAGCCTACGACCTCGCTCGCCTCTAAAACCCAACTCCCTATAAGTTGCGGTGGAATAGTTCCTGTTTGGCGGCTCAGGCGGCAAAAACAGGAACTATTCCACCGCAACTTCGAGAATGGCTATCCGAGGCTGGCCACCTTGGGCCTTGGGGCGGACCGTCCGCTATGAAATGCGGCCATCTACTACGTTTAGTCGAGCGCCCTCGACCATCCCGGAATATGCGAAAATAAAACCGCAGGTAGACGGCTTGCCGATTTTTGAAAAAGCCGGCTATGGTTGACCCCCGCGGCTTAAACGTAGTAGATAGGCCCCTTTTGTGGCACGGCAGCAGACCAGTCTTTTTGGGACGGGGCTTATTTGACCACCTGTCGATCTGATTGCCCAAGTAGTCAAAAAGCCCCGTCCCAAATTAGCTACCTTGCCCCATCGGGCGGGAGCGGGTAATATATATCGAGCGCCTAGCGCGTTCGATGGGTTCGGATGACGACATGTTCCGAATCTGGTCAGGTCCGGAAGGAAGCAGCCATAAGGAGCCTCTGTCGGGCATCCGGATCCATCGAGCGCACGGGCGCTTTTTGGTGCCGCGACATGGCCCGGCCGGCGGCGAGGTATTTGGTGTCTCGCTGGTCCTCGGCTGCGCCTGCGGGATCGCTCGACTACCAAGCGCCCTGCCGGCACTCGCGGGTGGCCGACCAAAACCGCCTGAAGGGTCACATTTATCTGATAATTGAATTCCTGACGTTATGCCGCTCGCTGGCGTTGCCAAAACATCGGCTGTTACATGCCTTGGGCACTAGTGACCTTTGTGCTTGCTTCGCCTTAACATCTGTAACGAGTTGCTTACGCATCTCCAGGGTTCTCCGTACTATCATGAATCAGATTGAAGAGAGATGATGATAGGGAGCGCCTTTTTATGATTGAGCTGCTCAGGCGTTTTGGTGGCAAGTTTCGCCGCTATATGGTGGTTGGCCCTGCGTGCAAGTTGATTGAAGTGATCTTTGACCTGCTGACGCCGCTGGTGATTGCCCAGATGATTGATAAAGGTATCGGTGCGCACGACGTGAGTGCCGTCGTCCACTACGGCATGGTGCTCGCCGCCATGGCCGTGATCGGCATCTCGTTTACGCTCGTCTGCCAAAAGATGGCGGCGCTTACCTCGCAGGGCATGGGCACCGACATTCGCGGTGCGCTCTACCAGCACATCAACAAGCTGAGCTATGCTGAGCTCGATCGCTTTGGCACGCCGTCGCTCATCACGCGCATTACCAACGACGTCAACCAGGTGCAGCTTGCTGTGGCGCTGGGCGTGCGCATGCTCATCCGCTGGCCCTTCTTGGCGGTGGGTTCCATGGTCGCGGCCCTTGCCATCGACCTTAAGCTCGGCATCATCTTTTTGATTTGCACGCCCGCCATCGGCCTGGTGTTTTGGTTTGTCATGGCGCGCTGCATCCCGTACTACAAGCAGCTGCAGGCAAAGCTTGACCGCATCGCGCTTATTTGCCGCGAGGGACTTTCGGGCGCCCGCGTGGTCCGGGCGTTTGTGCGCGAGGGTCACGAGCGTGAGCGTTTTGCCCAGGCGGCCGATGACCAGGCGCGTGTCGCAATCGCGGTGGGCAAGCTCTCGTCGATTCTCAACCCCGTCACGTTTTTGGTGATGAACCTGGGCGTGTGCGCCATCCTGTGGGTGGGCGGCATCCAGGTCAACGTGGGCGAGCTCACGCAGGGCCAGGTCATGGCGTTCGTCAACTACATGACGCAGACCCTGACCTCCATCGTGTATGTCGCCAACCTGGTCGTGGTCTTTACCAAGGCGAGCGCCAGTGCGTCGCGTATCAACGAGGTGCTCAATTGCGCGCCGAGCATCACCGACGAGGGCAACCAGCCGGTTGCGCTACTCGAGCCGAGCGCGATGGGCAACGCTGCTCCGGTCCCCGCGCTGAGCTTGAGCCATGCGAGCTTCTCGTTTGGCGCCGGCGCGGCCAATGCTGTCAACGATGTGACGCTGGAACTCCCGCTGGGCAAAACGCTCGGCATTATCGGCGGCACGGGCAGCGGTAAGTCGACGCTCGTCTCGCTCATCCCGCGCCTGTACGACGCGGGCGTCGGCAGTGTGAGCGTGATGGGCTCCGACGTGCGCGCCTGGCCGCTCGATCAGCTGCGCCATGTGGTCGCGACTGTTCCGCAGCGCGCGTCGCTCGTGAGCGGCACGATCCGCAGCAACCTAACCTGGCGCGACGAGTCGGCAACCGATGAGGAGCTGTGGGCGGCGCTCGATATAGCGCAGGCCAGCGAGTTCGTGCACAACAAGCCCCAGGGCCTCGACGCCCCGGTCGAGGCGGACGGCAAGAACTTCAGCGGCGGCCAGCGCCAGCGCCTGACCATTGCGCGTGCCCTGGTGGGCTCGCCGCAAATTCTGATCATGGATGACTCCGCCTCGGCGCTCGACTTTAAGACCGATGCGGCGCTTCGCCACGCCATCCGCGAGCGCAGCGTACGCGGTGCCGCCGCGGGCGGACTCCCGCTAACCACGGTGATTGTGAGCCAGCGCGTCTCGACCGTGCGCGATGCCGACATGATCTGCGTGCTCGACCACGGCTCGGTCGCGGGCCTGGGTACGCACGACGAGCTGTACGCAAGCTGCCAACTCTATCGCGAGATTTGCCAGTCGCAGTTTCGTCGCGAGGAGCTCGAGGGTCAGCAGGGGAGCACGACGCCCGCGTCCGCCCCGGCTGCCCCGGCATCCACTTGCGCAAAGGAGGGCTGCTAAATGAATCCGTATACTTCTTCCGGTTCGGTCGCCACGATGACGGCCAACGTGTCCGGCAACGATAACCTTAACGACCTGGGCGACGGCCCGCGTCAGCCCGGCGACCCCGAGCGCTATCCCGCTGGTGCGGTGACCCGCCGCCTGCTGGGCTATGTTCGCCCGCATCGCATTTCGTTTACGGCGTCGTTTGTGAGCGCCGCCATCTCGGTGGTCTTGCAACTCTATACGCCCATCCTCATCGGCGAGGGCATCGACCTCATCGTTGCCGCCGGGCAGGTGGACTTCGGGTCGCTGCTGCCGCTTGTTACCAAGCTCGCAATCGTCGTGGTGGGCGCGGCAGCCTTCCAGTGGCTGCAGGGCTACTGCGTCAACCGTCTATCCTACGAAACGGTGCGCGACATGCGCGTGGAGGCGAGCGACAAGCTCAGCCGCATGCCGCTCAGCTTTATCGACGGCCATGCCCACGGCGACCTCATGAGCCGCGTGGTCAACGATGTCGACCAGGTGGGCGATGGCCTGCTGCAGGGCTTTACGCAGCTCTTTACCGGCGTCATCACCATCGTGGGCACGCTCGCATTTATGCTCTCCATCAACCTGACCATGACGCTTGTGGTGGTGCTCGTTACGCCGCTTTCCATCTTTGCGGCCGGTGCCATCGCCAAGCTTTCCAATAAGAGCTTCACTGCTCAACAGCGCATCCAGGGCCAACTCGGCGGTCATATCGAGGAGTATGTGGGTGAGCAAAAGCTCGTGGACGCCTTCGCCTACGGCCCGCACGCTCAACAGCGCTTCGATGCCCTTAACGCCGAGCTCTATACGGCGGGCGAGCGCGCGCAGTTTATGGGTTCGCTTTCTAACCCCGGCACGCGCTTTATCAATAACATCATCTACGCCGTGGTCGCCGTGATCGGCTGCGCGGGCGTGATCACGGGCGTGCCTGCGGCGCTCACGGTGGGCGGCGTGCAGATCTTTCTGTCCTACGCCAATCAGTACACTAAACCGTTCAACGAGGTCACGAATGTCATCACGCAGATTCAGACCGCGTACGCCTCGGCGCGCCGCATGTTCGCGTTGCTCGATGCGCGCGAGCAGGAGCCCGACGCTGCGGATGCCATTGAGCTCGCCGCCCCGAAGGGCGAGGTTTCGTTTGAGCATGTGGACTTTAGCTATGTGCCCGACCGCAAACTGCTGCAGGATATCTGCATCGATGCCAAGCCCGGTATGCGCTATGCCCTCGTCGGTCCCACGGGCTGCGGCAAGACGACGCTCATCAACCTGCTGCTGCGCTTTTACGATATCGATGCTGGGCGCATCGTGGTCGACGGTCGCCCCTCGCGTGACTACACGCGTGCGAGCCTGCGCCGTGCCTTTGGCATGGTGCTGCAGGACACATGGCTGTTCGAGGGCACGGTGGCGGACAACATCGCTTACGGTTGCCCAGGAGCCACGCGCGAGCAGATTACCGAAGCCGCCAAGCGCGCGCACGCGCACAAGTTTATCGTGCAGCTGCCGGGCGGCTACGATACGGTGATCGGCGAGGACGGCGGCACGTTTAGCCAAGGTCAAAAACAGCTGCTGTGCATCGCGCGCGTCATGCTCACCGACCCGGCGATTCTGCTGCTGGACGAGGCAACGTCGAGCATCGATACGCGTACCGAGCTGCAGGTGCAGGCGGCATTCGACGAGCTCATGGCAGGTCGCACGAGCTTTGTCGTGGCACACCGCCTGTCGACGATTCGCAACGCCGATTGCATCCTTGTAATGCGCGATGGTGAGATTATCGAGCGCGGCACGCACGATGAACTGCTCGCGGCAGGCGGCTTTTACGCCGAGCTCTACCGCAGCCAATTCGCCCAGTGAGCAAGCCCGTGGGGCAAATTAATCAGGTTTGTTTGTCTCATAGAGCGATCGTGTTATATAGCGTTCTACCAGCGCGTGAAACAATTTGACGGCGTTTTGTGAAACAGTTTTTCGGCCATTCGTGAAACGTTCTGCGGCGGTTTCAATCCGAAGTACATACTGTTCGAAATCTGTCCAAAGATGTCGTCTGCGTCGTCAATCGACAGACGGTGGTTTACATCTGTCACGTTAGTACTAAGATATTCATCTAATAAATTGCATTAGTGGCTTTAGTTTTGGGGGAAACGAGGCAACGTGACTATGACGTGCTCTTTGGTGGTTAACAGCAAGAGCGGTAATACCAGGATGGTTTCGGGCGCGATCAAGCGCGCTCTGCAGGCTGCGGGCGTTGAGTTTGTCCATGCCGCGGCGCTGAGCGACGATGCGGATGCAGATCAGGTTGCGCTCGAGGCGCAGGGTGCCTGCGCTGCCGATACGGTGCTCGTTGGCTTTTGGTGCGACAAGGGCGCATGCACGCCTTCGGTCGCGGCGTTGCTCTCCGCCTTGCACGGCAAGCGCGTCTTTCTGTTTGGTACCTGCGGTTTTGGTGCCGATCAGAGCTATTACCAGCAGATTATCGACCGCGTAACTTCCAATTTGGCTGGGGATGCCGAGCTTGCGGGTTGGGCAATGTGCCAGGGCAAGATGGGTCCCGCGGTCAAACAGCGCTACGAGGCCATGCTCGAGCAAGATCCCGACAACGCCCGCGCTAAGTTGCTGCTCGATAACTGGGTCGCCGCAAAGGATCACCCCACCAAGGAAGATCTGGACAACATGGCTGCAGCCGCCAAAAAGGCCGTGCTGGGGGAGTAGCTCCCATCGCTGACGGCGGTCGGTCCATCTTTCTAAATGAAACGTCCTCCCGGGCGTCGGGGCACGAAGTTCCCTGCTCTACAGTCCTGCGCAAGACGAAGGCCACATTAAGTGGCCTTCTTTGCGT